>JBEANK010000001.1:0-39181 GCA_041165485.1 Actinomycetota bacterium
GATGATTGAAACCGCCTGATCAATCGCTTCGCTCGTAACCTTTCCTTCATCTCCTGGTGCAATTCGTGGTTGCAAGGTGACAGAGGTACCGCCGCGAAGATCAAGACCTAAGCGAACTGAGGTAGCTCCTTGGATGAAGACAAGGCTTGCCATAGCCACGAGGACAAGAGCGAGAATCGCCAATGTCCGTGCTGGGCGGGAACTCGTCTTTACTGGCTTATTAGTTGTAGACATAAGCGCAGAGTCTAGGCGTCAGATGCGGGTAAGTCGAAAAGCGAGGCAATTTCAACGGGTGGTGTTCGTCCTATATGGCGCCATCCCTGCGCAGTAGCCACGCGACCACGAGGGGTACGAGCCATAAAGCCATTTCTGACGAGGAATGGCTCAGCTACCGATTCAACGGTCTCGACCTCCTCGCCCACTGCGATTGCCAGAGTTGAGAGACCTACGGGTCCCCCATTAAATCGTTCGATCAAGGCGACAAGTACCGCTCGATCAAGGCGATCTAGACCCAACTCATCCACCTCATACATCTCTAAGGCAGCTTGTGCATCGGCCAAAGAAATTGTTGATCGAGCTTGAACTTGTGCGAAATCTCGAACACGTCGTAGTAATCGATTTGCAATTCGCGGCGTTCCTCGGGAACGTCCTGCCACTTCAACTACTGCATCCTTATCGATTGAAATCTTTAATAGCTCTGAACTTCGAGTGATTACTTGTGCAATATCTTCTTCATTATAGAAATCCAGATGGGCAGTAAATCCAAAACGATCACGCAATGGACTAGGTAAAAGTCCGGCTCGAGTTGTTGCGCCAACTAATGTGAAATGCGGAAGTTGCAGCGGAATGGCCGTTGCCCCCGGACCCTTTCCAACAATGACATCCACCCGAAAATCCTCCATCGCCAAATACAACAACTCTTCGGCAGGACGTGGCAATCGATGAATCTCATCTAAAAACAAAATCTCACCTTCTACTAATGAAGAGAGAATTGCCGCTAAATCTCCTGCATGTGTGATTGCAGGACCACTGGTAATTCGTATGGGCGCATTCATCTCGCCGGCAAGAATCAATGCAAGAGTTGTCTTACCTAATCCGGGCGGACCAGATAGCAAGATGTGATCAGCGGGAGTGTTGCGATGTCGTGCTGCTGTTAGAAGCACATCAATCTGCTCGCGTACCCGATGTTGCCCAACAAAATCAGAGAGTGATTGCGGTCGCAATGCATGTTCTAGAGCGGACTCCTCATTTTTAATCTGCGGAGTAACTAAACGGTCGTCAGCCACGAGAACTCTTTCCGCTTGCAAGGGTGAGTTTCAATAACTCACTTAATTCGAGGGTTGAAGCATCCACGCCATCTGACTGAAGCGCTGCAACAACATTGGAGATCGCACCATCTGATTCTTTCGGAGAAAAACCAAGTGTGACTAAAGCGCTTGATAACTGCTCTCTCCAAGCTGGTTGATGCCCCTTGTACAACTGCGCATGGGAAAGATCGCTCAACTTTCCTTTGAGTTCAAGGATCAAACGTTGAGCGCCTTTACGACCAATGCCCGGTACCTTTTCTATCGCTGCAATATCTTCCTGCGCAATGGCCCTGCCTAAATCTTCAGGGGTTAATGCTCCCAAAATAGATAGGGCAACCTTTGGACCAATACCAGAAACCGTTTGTACCAGCTCAAACAATGCTCTGGACTCTTCATTGACAAAGCCAAAGAGAGTCAAAGAGTCTTCTCGAACTACCAATGAGGTATATAACTGAATCTGCGAACCAAGATTTACTTGAGTAGTTGTTGAAGGTGTGACTAAGACAGTTAAGCCAAAACCTCCAACTTCAACAACCAATCGATCGCTTTGAATAGAACGAACATTTCCGCTGAGTAAAGAGATCATCGAGATTTCAATTTCTTGATACGGGATTGTTCTGCCGCCGCGGCTTGTGCTAGTCGGGTTGTTCCCGCACCTCGCCAAATATGACAAATAGCTAGAGCTAAGGCATCAGTTGCATCAACTGGTTTAGGAATGCTGTCGAGATTCAAAATCTTTTGAACCATCTGGGCGACTTGTGCTTTGTTGGCGCGACCGCTTCCGGTTACGGAAGCCTTTACCTCAGATGGCGTGTGCATCATTACAGGGATGCCAGCTTTAGCAGCTAATAACAAGGCGATTCCTGCAGCTTGCCCTGTTCCCATAACTGTTCGAACATTGTGTTGAGAAAACACTCGTTCTACTGCGACCACATCTGGTTTCCAGACATTTATCCACTCAGATAACTGGTGGTCAAGATCTAATAACCGCTGCTCAAGTGGAGAATCAGTCGGAGTAAGAATCACTCCTACTTCAACTAGGGTAATTGGCGATCCCACGGAACCTTCGACAATGCCGACACCGCAACGAGTCAGGCCTGGGTCAACACCCAAAACTCTCATTGCGCTCCTCGTGCTTTCTCCATCTGACAAGGTTGAAGCCTAAGGTGATTAAAGTATGGCCTACTCGAGGCTCGCCATAACTTCATCAGAAACATCAAAGTTACTGTAAACATTTTGAACATCATCTAGCTCTTCAATCGCATCGATCAACTCGAAAACCTTCTTAGCTCCATCGGCATCCAGGGGGATACTCATCGATGGAAGGAAGGAGGAATCAGCTGATTCGTAATCTATTCCAGCCGCCTGCAGGGCGGTGCGTACTGGAACAAGATCCACCGGCTCACTCACAATTTCAAATGCTTCGCCGAGATCATTAACTTCTTCAGCTCCAGCCTCAAGGACCGCTTCGAGAATTGAATCCTCAGTTAACGTGCCGTCTTTTTTAACAATCACTACGCCTTTTCGATTGAAGAGATATGAAACTGATCCAAGATCAGCCATCGATCCGCCATTGCGAGTTACCGCGACCTTGACCTCTGAAGCAGAGCGGTTGCGATTATCTGATAAACACTCAATCATGATCGCGACTCCATTTGGACCGTAACCCTCGTACATGATTGTGATCCAGTCTTTTGCACCAGCTTCCAAGCCAGCTCCACGCTTAATAGCACGTTCGATGTTGTCAGATGGCATTGAGGATTTCTTAGCTTTTGCGACCGCATCAAAAAGAGTTGGGTTGCCATCCATATCGGCGCCACCATTTCGCGCTGCAACTTCAATTGCGCGAATCTGCTTTGCGAATACCTTTGCGCGACGACTATCGATAATCGCTTTCTTATGCTTAGTCGTAGCCCACTTGGAATGGCCTGACATGGATTCACCTCACCTGGTTAATGTTCACCTGAATTGAGGATTACTTTACCTTCTCTAGTGCAGGACGTGCCACATGCTCAATGAAGTAACGATGAATTCGATGATCCCCTGTTAGTTCAGGATGAAAAGAAGTTGCAAGGGCGGTTTGTGAACGTACCGCCACTGGGTGGGAGTCAACTGTGGCTAAGACCTGCACCGAACTGCCTAACTTTTCAACCCAGGGTGCACGGATGAAGACAGCTCGAATTAATTGATCTGATCCATCTGCAAACTCAATATCTGATTCAAAAGAATCGACCTGACGCCCAAAAGCATTTCGTCGGACTGAAATATCCAAGCCACCGAAACTCTTTTGACCTATTTTTGCATCAAGAATTTCAGTGGCCAACAAAATCATCCCTGCACAGGATCCATAAACCGGCATTCCAGCTGCGATTCGTTGCTTTAATAAATCGTAGATACCGAAAACTTCCGATAATTGGGCAATAGTTGTTGACTCTCCACCTGGCAGAACTAATGCATCGATGAATTTAATTTCGGATTCTCGACGAACTGGTAGAGCCTCTACTCCACACGCATGTAAAGCGCCGATGTGCTCGCGGACATCACCTTGTAGAGCTAAGACGCCAACCTTCATTTAATCGGTATTTACCAACCGCGTTCTGCAAGACGGTGAGGAGCTGGAAGATCCGCGACGTTAATGCCAACCATCGCCTCGCCTAGCCCACGAGAAGCATCAGCAATTACCTTTGGATCATCCCAAAATGTAGTTGCCTTCACGCAAGCAGCGGCACGTTGTGCTGGGTTTCCAGATTTAAAGATTCCGGAACCGATAAATACACCGTCTGCACCCATGCTCATCATGAGCGCAGCATCTGCAGGCGTTGCAATTCCGCCGGCTGTAAACAGAACAACTGGCAGCTTGCCAGTTTGTGCAACCTCTTTTACTAATTCATATGGAGCTTGTAACTCCTTCGCAGCAACATACAGTTCATCTTCACGAAGTGAAGAAAGGCGACGAATTTCGCCGCCGATCTTGCGCATGTGTTGCATTGCATTTGAAACATCACCGGTTCCAGCTTCACCCTTTGAGCGAATCATTGCGGCACCTTCATTGATGCGGCGAAGCGCTTCTCCAAGATTGGTCGCACCACAAACAAATGGGACAGTAAAATCAAACTTATCGATGTGGTTTTCATAATCTGCAGGAGTTAAAACCTCAGACTCGTCGATGTAATCAACACCGAGTGATTCCAAAACGCGCGCTTCCACAAAGTGACCGATGCGAGCTTTAGCCATAACCGGAATTGAAACCGCTGCCTGAATCTTTTGAATCATGTCTGGATCGGACATACGAGCAACTCCGCCTTGTGCACGGATATCTGCAGGTACACGCTCTAGCGCCATAACCGCTACCGCACCAGCATCTTCGGCGATCTTGGCTTGTTCGGCGTTAACGACATCCATGATGACGCCACCCTTGAGCATTTCCGCCATTCCGCGCTTAACGCGACCGGTGCCAGTTACTTCAGCCATGATTTCTTACTCCGCTTCAATCGAAAGATAGAGGGCAATCCTACTTCGTCTTTTGAATTGCGCGCGACGTGAATTCAGGCTCACGGTCGGTCAGGGCGACCCAGACTTGGCCTGGTGCGAAGTTCATTGCGGTCCCATCAGGTAAAGTGAATGTTGTACCTGAATCAGCAAAAGCTCGATTCCAGGTAGTTGTGAAGAGTTCACCATTACGAAGCACATACGCGGTACCAGTACCGATGGTTTCAGACAATGGTGTGACTCCCCCGAATTTATCTCCATACTCTGATGGATAGATTTTGACCATTTGAATCACAAGTGTTGTAGGCCCCAAAACAACTCCGCTTTCGGCCAGATTCAATTTTCCGTTATGAGAGAGAAGCCAACGGGATTCACCATCTGACCATTCAGCCAAATATGTAGCAGCAGGCCAATTAATTACCACCTTTTGTATTGGGACCCCGCCTGCGGGATTATCGCCAAATGCAAACCCAACGCTCTTTGCCGATTCAACTCGCAAATTCTCGTCAGCGATTTTTTGCATCAACAAATCAGCTCGGAGCACCATCGCGTATGGCTGTACTCTGTTCGGATCGGTTGTATATATTTTTGAGCTCTCGTGTTGCGCTCCAAGATCTTCAAGATTGGCAGCGGAAATAACTGGAAGAAGTTTTCGTTGCGCACCACTGTAGGCAAATGCAACCCTTCCATATTGACTCATAATGTCGATGTCTGAAATTCTCGCGCTTCGCACCGGTCCAATTCTGACAGGAATTGTGGAAGAGAAAATTGCCGCTAGTCGCGTCAACCCACCTTCGACTTGTTCAATGTAAACAACATCGGCATCCTCCAACCCAATTTGAGGGTGGGCCATATTCGTATCATCAATCTTTACCGCGAGCACTTGGCCATCTACCCCTTCACGACCACTCAAAACGCTCACAGCTTTATTCTCAGGAAGTATCTTTGTTATTGCAGCACAACTTGTTAAGAGCAGCGAGGAGGCGATGATGAGAAAAAAAGCTTTTTTAGAGAACATCTGCTTCAAACTCATGTGTAATTGGTAGCGGTGCGGTACCAGCTAAACGGAAAAGTCGAACTATAAATTTACGTCGAACCATTTGAGTTCGCGCAACAGCATCGGTGTGAATAGCGATAGCAACTCTAACCTTGTCGGTGAGTCCAGAAAGTTCGGTCAAGAGAGCGCTATCGGCTGCGGTTTCCAAATGCGCGGAATCTTCCAAAAGCAATCCAAGAGCCCCCGATAGTCCGCTTTCGGCCTGAGATCGATTTTGAATATCGGCATCACGGGCTTGGTATGCAGCGGCGGTAAGAAGAACAGAGCTTGCTGGATCTGCAATATCGCTATGTGCGATTTCCAAAGCTACCGCTGCTCTCTTTTGCAGCAACACATCTAAGTTTGCCCAACTTGTTTCGACACGATGATGGAGTCGATCAAGGCGGGTTGCTGTAAAGGTTAAATACCAGATGCTGATCAAAATAAAGATGATCGCTAAGAGCCATTGACTCATGGCTTCTCCTCTTTGTTCAAGAATCTGTTCCAAGGTCGTGTATCTGAAGCTAAACGAACCTTCTCACTTCCAACAATCGACATTTCGTATACTGAATAAATCTGCTCAGCGACCGTTGTCCAATCAAAGAGTTGTGCGTGATTTTTTCCGCGATTAGCCAGCTCTTTTCGCTTACTTTCATCTCTCAAAAGTTCGATCACAACCTTTGCTAATTCAGTCGGGTTTTCAGATGCGAAAAGCGCACCGAACTCGCCATGACCTAATAGGTCATCAAAGGCCGGGATGTCACTTGCCACTACACAAGCACCACCAGCTAAAGCTTCGGCCAAGATAATTCCGAAGGATTCCCCACCTGTATTGGGGGCCACATACAAGGCAACCGAGGACATGAAATCCGCCTTGTCCTCCTCCGAAATTTTGCCGAGAAATTCAAAGCGATGACGCAGTTGTGGATCAATACTTTTAATCACTTCATCCGGTTCCCCGGGTCCTGCAACAAAAACCTTTACATCGGGTGCGAAGCGAGAGATCACCGGTAACGCATCTACAAGGACACTTAGGCCTTTTCGTGGTTCTTCAAATCTTCCGATAAATCCAATGGTGTTTCCGGACCACTTTTCTTGTAATTTTCCGTGGGCGTATCTTTTGGCATAAATACCATTGGGAATGATTATTGCATCGGTATCTAAGTGATCTGTAAGAGTTAAGCGAGCAGCTTCTGAAACCGCTATTCGAGCTGACAATTTTTCGATCGCTGGTTCAAGGATTGGTCCAATCGCAAAGATAATCTTCTGGCGCTTTGCAGCTGCATGAAAGGTTCCGACCATCGGTCCATCTGCGGCCCAACAAGCAAGGAGTGAAATCGATGGAATAGCCGGTTCATGCAGGTGCAAAAGATCAAAATCTCCCTGCGAGATCCATTGACGTACCCGAGCAAAAGCAACTGGGCCAAAAAGAACACGAGCCACGGCTCCGTTATATGGGATAGAAATTGGTTTTCCGGCATTGACCACATAATCCGGCAATTTAGATTCATCTATTGCAGGTGCTAAAACTGAAACTTCATGACCTGCCTCAATCAGAAACTCTGCAAGATCACGAATATGATTTTGCACTCCACCGGGTGTATCCCAACTGTATGGACAGACAATTCCAATCTTCAAGCAACGAGTGAGCATTACTCACGCTCCTTGAAGTCGCCATCAACCCAGATTCTTTGCAACATGTGCCAATCTTGAGGAGTTTGGGCTATCCCTTCCTCAAAATGCTGAGCGGTCATTTGAACTATCTCTTGCACCTTTGCGCTTTCTTCACCGGCACTAGGCAGTACAACATTCTTGAAATCGATGTGAATGCCGTGATCGGTATATGAGACAAAGGCTGTAATAAGTGGTGCTTGCGTTTTGAGAGCTAAAAGTGCAGGACCCGCTGGCATTCGGGCGGTGCCATTAAAGAACGTAACATCTATACCTGAACGAGAAAGATCTCGGTCTGCAACAAGTGCAACCAAAGCCCCTTGTCGCAATCGTTGTGCCAATGTTCCTAGAACTCGTCCATCAAGCGGCAAAACCTCCATACCCATCGCTTGTCGATAAGCGAGAAACTTGAGAAACAACTTCTCTGGCTTTAATCGCTCTGCGACGGTAACTAATGGAACTCCCTTTGCGCAGAAATATGCTCCAGCATGATCCCAGTTACCCGCATGAGGTAGAGCAACTATGACACCAGTCTTCGCAGCGACCGCATCTAGTAGTAAGTGCTCGTTCGTGACTGACACTGTTCCCGATACTCGATCTGAAGACCAATCTGGAAACCTAAAGGTGTCAACCCAATATCGCATATACGACCGCATTGCCTCGATGACAAGTAAATCTAGATTGAGTTTGGTAATCGATGGTTGAGTGCGTGCAAGATTAGATCGCAATCGTTGAACACTCTTTCCGTTTCGTTTTACTAAGATATCGGCAATGCGATATGCCAATCTGTAGGCGGTTTTCTCGGGAAGCCATCGCACAAGACGCCAGCCAGCAAAGTAAACGTAGGCGGAGAAACTATCTTTCACTCTAGATTGCTCGCTTTACAATTAGCATTCTTTGAACAACCGTGAATGTACCTAGTATGGCAAGAATCCACATTCCGATTGCAAGTGCATAAGGAAGGCCCAACCCATCAAAACCAATTGCTGCGAGGGAGATGATTAGGCGTTCAGTACGTTCTGCGATTCCTCCAGAACATGCGATTCCAAAACTCTCAGCTTTAGCGCGAATGTATGGAACCAATAACCCTGTAACCAGAGTCGCCAAAACAACATAGGACAAATGATCATTTCGATTAATCAAAAAAATTGAAACACCCAGCAAGATGGATGAGTCGGTGATCCGATCTATCGTCGAATCTAAGAACCCGCCCCACTTACTAGAACCTGCGCTGGATAATCTCGCCATAGTTCCGTCAAAAAGATCGCTCAACGCCAATATGCAGATTGCAACAGTTCCAATGAAAAAATCACCTCGTGGATAGAAGTACAACGCACAGCCGACAACACCTACCGCTCCCGACCAAGTAACCGCGTTAGGCGTTACCCCTCGACGCAGTGCAAAGGCTGCCACAGGGGTAATGACCCGAGTGACCGCTGGCTTCAAACGTGCGCTTAACATCAAGGACCATCGTAGGCTGACCTAGTGCAAACACAAATCACCAAGCGCATGATTCATGTCTACGGCCACGCTAGCGCTGAGCCTGAACTAGTAGCTAACACCTTTGGTGGTGTTTTTGCTCAAGAAGTTCACAGCGATAGCGATTTGGCGATCTTCGCCATTAATCCATCTGCTGGAGTTGATCAAGCGACAATTGAATTATGGGCTGAACTTGATGAGTTTCAAATACCGCGTCTTGTTGTTGTAACACATTTGGAAAAACAAGAAGCAGATTTTGATGATGCGGTGATGATTGCTAATCGGGTTTTCTCGCCAATGGCTACCCCATTTTTGGTGTTGCATGATGAATCGGGTTTACCTATCGCGCTTATCTCGTTAGCGGATTTATCCATCCTTGATTATTCATCTACTCCTCCTACAACCCGATTGAGTGATCCAGAACATCAAACTCTGGTTCAGGAGTTCAGAGATGAATATCTAGAGTTAGTGCAGAGCTCTGGGGAACATGCATTTCCTGCCGGATTGCTTTTTCCAGCGATTCCCCTATGGATAGAAAAGGGAATCGGCGTAGACATCGTGAAACGGTACATCGAAGAACTTAACTAACTACCAAGCAGTTGCAATCTCATCTCGAGTCAAATGAAGCAACTGAGGTAACACTTTGGTCTTGCCAATTATTGGCATAAAATTTGCGTCTCCGCTCCAACGCGGAACAACATGCTGGTGAATATGCGCAGCTACTCCAGCACCTGAAATTGCACCTTGATTCATGCCGAGATTAAAACCTTCAGGGGCTGAAACCTTTCGAATAGTTTTCATTGCATGAGCAGTGAGCGCAGAAATTTCGTTACGTTCTGCCTCGGTTAAATCAGTTAAATCAGCAATATGTCTAAATGCGCATATCAAGAGATGTCCCGGGTTATAGGGGTACAAGTTCATAACTACGTAAGCGCTTACTCCTCTGTGAACGATCAACCCATCTTGATCATCCATCTTAGGGATCTCGCAAAACGGGCACGAAACATCATTGCCCTCTAGCGGCCGGTTTTCACCGCGCAGGTATTCCAGACGATGAGGTGCCCACAAACGTTGCCAGCCATCGGGCATCCCCGCACCATTTATTTCATGGTTCACGGATTACACCTGAGTACGTTCAGCGACAACCTTTTTAATTTCAGCTATCGCATCAGCGATTGGAATGCCATTTTTCTGCTCTCCGTTGCGATAGCGGAAGGAAACCGCTCCAGCCTTCTGATCTTCCTCGCCTGCGATGACCATGAATGGAATCTTTTGCATCTGTGCATTTCGCACCTTTTTCTGCATGCGATCATCGGAGGCATCTAACTCGGCACGAATTCCGGCCTTGCGCATTGCAAGCATGACCTCACCCAAATAATCGGCAAATGTATCTGCAACTGGGATTCCAATTGCTTGCACTGGAGCCAACCAGGGAGGAAATGCTCCGCTGTAATGCTCCGTTAAAACGCCAAAGAATCGTTCAATGGAACCAAATAATGCTCTATGAATCATTACAGGACGCTGACGGGTTCCATCAGTTGCAGAGTATTCAAGTTCGAATCGTTGTGGAAGTTGGAAATCCACTTGAATAGTTGACATCTGCCATGTTCGACCAATCGCATCCTTTGCCTGCACAGAAATCTTTGGTCCGTAAAATGCCGCGCCACCTTCATCTAAAACGAGTTCAAGATTTTGTGCTGTAGCAGCCTTCCTTAACGCTTCTGTGGCCTCAACCCAATCAGCATCCTCGCCAACGAACTTCTCTTCATTTTTGGTAGAAAGTTCCAAGTAGAAATCATTTAATCCATAGTCGCGCAACAAATTTAGGACGAAGGTGAGTAGTGAATCTAACTCCCCCACCATCTGCTCTTTGGTGCAATAAATATGAGCATCATCCTGTGTAAAGCCACGAGCACGGGTGATTCCGTGAAGTACACCTGATTTTTCGTAACGGTAAACAGTTCCAAATTCAAAGAGTCTGAGTGGAAGTTCGCGATAAGAGCGTCCGCGGGATTTATAAATCAGGTTGTGAAATGGGCAGTTCATCGGCTTCATGTAGTACTGCTGCCCCGCCTTTTTTATAGTGCCATCTGCATTGAGCTCTTCATCCAAAATCATTGGTGGGTACATTCCATCGGCATACCACTGCAAGTGGCCAGAGGTTTCAAAAAGTGCGGCTTTAGTTAAGTGAGGTGAATAAACAAACTCATAATTCTCTTCTTCATGTCGAATACGTGAATAATCCTCCATGGCGCGACGAACAATTCCGCCCTTGGGATGAAAAACCGCCAAACCTGAGCCGATCTCCTCTGGAAATGAGAAGAGATCTAACTCTGTACCTAAACGACGATGATCACGCTTTTCCGCTTCAGCAAGTAATTCGAGATATGCGTTGAGTTCATCTTGTGATGCCCATGCTGTTCCATAAATTCTTTGGAGCATTGGGTTCTTTTCTGAACCACGCCAGTAGGCGGCTGCAGTACGCATCAATTTGAAGGCGGGGATCGACTTGGTTGAAGGAAGATGTGGACCGCGACATAGATCGCTCCACACCGGATTTCCATCTCGACCCAAATTATCGTAGATAGTTAACTCTGAACCACCTATCTCAACGGAAGCCTCTTCACCTGCAGGGCCCTTAATCCCAATTAGTTCGCATTTGTACGGTTCATGTGACAACTCTTTGAGCGCTTCTGCTTCTGTTGTTACGCGACGACGAAACCGTTGACCTTCTTTGATAATTTTTCTCATCGCACTTTCAATCTTGATTAAGTCATCAGGATTAAATGTGTTTTGTGGATCGAAATCGTAATAAAACCCATCTTTAATCGGTGGACCAATTCCTAGGCGTGTATTGGCATACACCTCTTGAACGGCTTGGGCCATGACATGTGCGGTTGAGTGGCGCAACACAGCTAAACCATCTGGCGAAGAGATCAGTACCGACTCAACAGCATCGCCTTCGGCAAGCTCGGTCCATAAATCTTTCAACGCACCATTAACGCGACAAACAACAACCTCTTTGTTTTCGGCGAATAAATGGGTCGGGCGCTGATCTGCTTCTACCTGTTGGGCAACACCATCAACTGTGATCGAGATCTGAGCCATGCCGCTAGCCTACCGAAGTCTTCAGCGCCATCGCTTCAATTTCTGTGCCGAATTCAGGTGATGGCTCCAATAATCTCCCATCTATAGAGGCCACCGGTTGTGCGATACGCAAGCTGCTCAAGAGAAAAGCTGATTGAACCCGATGCAAATCTGCTACATCAATACTTTTTACGGATACGCCGCAATACTCGATCACAAGGGCTCGCATGATTCCAGGCAGAACACCATCGCTAATTGGTGGAGTTATCCACTTATCATCGAGTTTTAGCAGCAGATTTGTCACCGATCCCTCGCACACCTTCCCAAGATCATTAACGACAATGGCTTCATCAAAACCAGACTCTTTGGCGAAGTTCAAAATATCTAATCGATGCGAATAAGGATAATTTTTTACCGGCTGACCGACGACAGAAATTGGTTTCTGAAAAGTCATCAGAGCGGCTGGCTGATTATTGCCTTCGTACGGTAAATGGACCGCCGCCCAGTTGCCATCATCTCCAAATGACAAACGCAGCATTCCCATCGGGGCCTTTTCAACTTTACACAAAAGCGCAACAGCGCTTCGGAGAGCCTCTTCGCTTGCAATTGAAAAACCTAATTGTTTAGCGCTACTTACCGCTCGGCGCATATGTCGTGAAAGTGCCCATGGTGCATTGTTAACTGTTCTTATGGTTTCAAATACTCCTGCGCCATCCATCCAACCTTTCTCATTGCAGCGACTGTCGACTAACTCCACCAATAAACCGTTTTGAATCACCTTCATCGGTGTTGTCCCTCAGCGATCTTTACTAACCTTGAAGCTTTTAGTTCGGTCTCTTCCCATTCTTTATGAGAATCACTGCTAAAGGTAATTCCGGCACCCGTACCAAAGTTTAGTTTTTCGTTTTTCCAGAAAATGCGAATTGCAACTGATAACTCTGCTTGATCGCCTTGCACCCAACCCAGCGCTCCGCAATACGGTCCACGGGGATTTTCATTTTGGGAGATAGTGCTCAATGCAGAAGATTTAGGAGCGCCACTCACCGAGCCAGGCGGTGAAACAGCCTGGAAAATAGCACTCCAACCAATTCCATCTACCAGATCTCCTTCAACATCCGAGATTAGATGCTGTAATCCCGGATGATCTTGACTATAGAGAAGTTGTGTGACTTCTACCGTTCCACTTTTACAAATCATCCCAAAATCATTCCTCATGAGATCAACAATCATGATGTTCTCAGATTTGTCCTTAACGCTAAAGTCACCTGAACCAAGGTTTTGAGTTCCCTTGATTGGAGATGTTTTCACCCGATTGCCAGTTCGCTTCAGAAATAACTCTGGAGATGCGGATGCAATGTTGATCCCCGGAATCTCCAGATAACTAGCCCATGGCGCGGGGTTACTCTCCAAGATATTTGAAAAAAGCCCACGTAAATTTGGGTTGGAATCTTCCGCTGAAATCTGACGACAGGCGTTTACTTGATACACCCATCCTTGTGCGATCAAATCGCGAATATCATCTACGTAGGAAATGTATCCGGATTCATCGGGAGAACTTTTCCATGGGGTGGAGATCGGATTCCAGATAGAGGTTGGAAAATCTGCAACTCTTACCATCGCAAACTTTGCTGCTGTGAATTCACCTTCGAAGGTTGTCGACACCGCCCAAAAATCTCCATCATCAAGGCAGGAAGGGTCATTGGATACCTCGATCAGCTCAGTTGCTAATCGTCCCCCCATCCAAAATATGGGTCCATCCTTGGCATACTCCACGAGGTAACGCTAACCAATCTCTCATTACTTTGCGGATCTGGGCACTTTGGCGGATAAGCCATACCTGCGATAGATTTGCCCTCCTCGCGGACGTAGCGCAGTTGGTAGCGCGGAACCTTGCCAAGGTTCAGGTCGCCGGTTCGAACCCGGTCGTCCGCTCTGATACTCGCCGTTTAGATTGAACTCTCTTCGAAGATCAAAATCTAACGGCGATATTTGTATGGTCGGGTGGCCGAGAGGCGAGGCAAGGGACTGCAAATCCCTCTACACGGGTTCAAATCCCGTCCCGACCTCCATTATTAATTAAGGTGTTGTTACACAATGACACAATCAGCACCGGCGAATCAAAAGGAAATGATGATGAAAGATAACGACTCAGTCAGACCGTGGGGACGTTACGAAGTTTTGCAGGAATCAAATCACCACAAAGTCAAATGCATTTACGTAAATCCAGGTTCTCGACTTTCCTATCAACGTCATCAAAAGAGAGCTGAACATTGGTTCATAGTTTCAGGAACCGCGACAGTTACATTAAACGGCGAGAGTTTCCAAAAAATTGCAGGCGAAACGGTAGATGTCGCAATTGGTGATTTGCATCGAGTCGCAAATGCAGGAACTCAGGAGCTTGTCTTTATCGAGGTCCAAACCGGTTCCTACTTTGGTGAGGATGATATTGAGCGTATTGAGGATGATTATTCGCGTTAAATGGCTGTTGTATAGTTCTGCTACCTAGGACGATTGGCTCAGCGGTAGAGCACCACATTGACATTGTGGGGGTCACTGGTTCGATCCCAGTATCGTCCACTTCTACTAGATATGCCTCACATTTGAGGTTGTAACCCATCAGTAACCCAAAGTCTACTCGCGAGTTGGGCTGTTGCATCCATACAGTTAACACATGCGATCTACCTCTAGCTATCCCACAATCATTCAGGGTGGCATGGGTATAGCGGTTTCCTCCTGGCAGTTGGCTAAAGAGGTCGCTATTGCCGGAGAGCTTGGTGTTATTTCAGGAACTGCAATTGATTCAGTCGTTGCACGACGATTGCAAGATGGTGACACATCCGGAGATATCCGCCGAGCAATGTCTGCATATCCTCATCAAGAGACGATTAAAGAAATTATGGATCGCTTCTTTATAGAAGGTGGTCGCGAATCGGGTAAGCCATATTTAGATGTTCCGAAACTAAGCATCAAGGGAAACCTTTTCTCCAACAAGCTATTGGCGGTAGCTAGCTTTGTAGAAGTTTGGCTAGCCAAAGAGGGTCATAACGGCTTAATTGGTATGAATATTTTGGAGAAAATCCAGTTAGCTATTCCTGCACAACTCTATGGCGCGATGTTGGCAGATGTTGATTACATATTAATTGGTGCTGGAATTCCGGCCCAGGTTCCCCACTTACTCAATGAAATTTCACAAGGCAACAAGGTTGCGATGAAGGTAGATGTTGCAGATACAAAGGAAAAACACTATCTACATTTTGATCCCCGAACTTTAGGTCTAGATAATTTTCCAATTAAGCGTCCACTCTTTTTGGCAATTGTTACTTCACACGCACTAGTTGCATATCTAAATAAGGATGAAGAGACTAAGCCTGATGGATATGTTATTGAGTACCACGTCGCCGGAGGACACAACGCTCCCCCTAGAGCTAAGAATCACGTCAATGAAGAAGGCGAAGCGGTCTATAACGAGCTAGATATTCCTAATCTCGAAAAGATCCATGCATCGGGTTCGCCTTTCTGGTTGGCCGGCGGCTTTGCAACTCCAGAAAAGGTAAAAGAGGCAATTTCTTACGGAGCACAAGGCGTACAGGTTGGTTCACTTTTTGCTTTAGCAAATGAATCAGGCTTTACCAACGAGAACAGGTCATCAATTTTGGTCTCTCTTGCAGACCCAACAATGCGAGTAATGACTGATGCAAGCGCTTCTCCAACTGGTTTTCCATTTAAAGTCATTCAAAATAATCAAACCCTTTCAAATGATAATTTGTACAAAGAGCGCACAAGAATCTGCGATCTCGGATATTTGCGAACTATGTTCCAGCGTGAAAAGGGCGGCATTGGATATCGATGCCCTGCTGAGCCTTTAGATAACTATGAGTTCAAGAATGGTGAAGTAGATCAGGCACAGGGATCAAAATGTTTGTGTAACGCGTTGATGGCAGATATCGGATTAGGCCAAGTTAGGCCCGATGGTCGTACCGAAATTTCACTTCTTACATTTGGCTCTGACCTAGATGGGCCACGTGCACTTCGCGAACTTCATCCAGATGGATGGAACGCGGTGCAAGCCTTGAACTTCTTGAAATCTGCGATCTAGTACCTTTCAACTTGTGTCGCAGCTCCTGAGCACCTTACCCTCATTTGTCGCCACCACAATTTTGCTTGTAATGGTTCCGGGTCAGGGAGTTGCCATGGTTTTGCGGCAATCCATTATGGGCGGTTCATCAGCTGCATTTCTTTCATCACTCGGAAACTGCCTTGGCATCATGGTGTGGAGTGCATCGAGCGCCATTGGACTATCTGCCATTTTTACCCGATCTGAAACCGCATATTCAATCCTGAAATGGTCCGGTGTTGTGTTTCTGGCCTTTATTTCACTTCAAACATTTCTCTCTCTACGGAAAGAATTTGGAAAATTTGACCTAGAAAGCGCAACAGATTTCTCAGCTTGGAGCTCTTTCAGATTGGGTTTTGTCACCAATTTAACTAATGCAAAGGCAGCTGTTTACGCTGTTGCTTTTATTCCCGCATTCCTACCTCAAGAAACCTCTTTAGGGTTTGGCATTATTGCGCTGGGAACAGTGTGGGCACTTGTTTCGATTACCTGGAATGTTGCTTTGATCTGGACCGTAAAGAAATCTTCTACCTACATTCAAAGACCAACCGTACGTAGAGCCCTCACGGCGGTTTCTGCAGTAGGAATCTTGGGCATTGCCATTGGTCTGGCTCTCTCCTAAAACTACTGTGTTTGCGACTCAATAAATGTTAGGGAGTTCTGAAAAATCAATTCCTGGTCATAATCCATAGTTGCAACATGGTAGCTATTGACCAACTCAATTCTGCTCTTACTTGTGGAGGCAATTTCAGCAAGAATTATCTCGGTATTGGTAACCGGAAGGGTGTGATCTTCCACAGAATGAAAGAGTTGAACTGGAATTGTGATGTTCTTCAAATTACGTCTGGTGATCCTCAACATCTTCAATAATTGATACACACCGCGAGTAGGCAAGGCGTCATAGCCCCATTCAGTTACCCCTGGACGTTTGATGTCATCTCCAACACTTGTGCGCATCTTTTGTAAACGAGATAAGAAAAATGCTAGCTCTACAGGTACACCTTTAACGTGAATCATGGGATTGACCAAGATCAATCCCTTTAATGTCTCATTATGAGAAGCCGCCACATTCAGGACCGTTCCGCCGCCCATTGAAAGTCCGATGAGAAAAATGACATCGCAACTCTTTCGCAGTTCGCTTAACTCAAACTCAACCTTTGCCGGCCACTCTTGCCACTTAACTTTATTAAGGTTTTCTGGATGTGTTCCATGGCCTGGAAGTAAAGGCACTCGCACCGTATATCCCTTTGAATGTAAAAACTCGCCCCAAGGTCGCATAGATGCTGGCGAACCAGTAAAGCCATGAACTAATAAAACTCCTACATGAGCATTTTTCCCGTTTCCGGTTGCAGCCCAATCTTGCATCCAACCTGCTGGTGCTCCCTCTACCGCCATACCTAATAGCGTACGACTGAAGCATTGTCAGGGCAATGACCTACGATTGTTAGCATGTCTAAGGTTGCAGATCGAAAACTCTCTGAAACAACCTTTGCGGTTCTAGATCTCGAAACTTCAGGTGGATCGCCTCGACTAGGGGCTGGAATAACTGAGATCGGCGTCGTAAAAGTTAAGGGCGGAAAAGTTCTAGGTACTTTTCAAAGTTTTGTAGATCCTGGACATGCCTTGCCATATTTCATCACTGAACTAACTGGCATAACAGATCAGATGCTTGTCTCTGCACCCTTCATCGATGAAATCCTTCCTACACTTTTTGAATTTCTCGGCAGCTGCCAGGAAACAGTTGTCGTAGCGCACAACTCACCCTTTGATCTGAGTTTTCTCAAGGCGGCCTCAACCGCACATGAAATCCCGTGGCCGGAGTATGTAACTGTAGATACCGCCCGACTTGCTAGGGCGGTTCTCGAAAGAGATGAGGTTATGAATTGCAAACTCTCAACTTTGGCGCAATTTTTTGGAGCGGCAACATCGCCTAATCACAGAGCCCTTGATGATGCCCTGGCAACTGTTGATGTACTTCACGGATTAATCGAACGACTTGCTGGATTTAACATTTACAACTTTGAGGAGATGCGCAGCTTTCCATCTAAAAAGCGAAGAGCTAAACGCCCAATCGCTGAGTAAGTTCGGCCCACTTAACGACAAGTTCATTGGCTGCACCAGAATCGATTGCACTATTTGCCGCTTTCACACCATCTGAGATTCGTTGGTGCAAACTCTCATCACTCCTACCCTCAAAGGCTGCAATGGCTGCAGCTGCATTGAGAATGCACGCATCACGGTGTGCGCCTTTTTCTCCATTAAAAATCCCCCGGGTGATGCGAGCATTTTCTGCTGCATCTCCCCCAACCAAAGCACTGATCGGCGCTGTGGGAACTCCAAACTCCTCAGGATTTAGTAAACCACTCGTTATTTCATCGGTTCCGATTGTTAATACAGATGTAGTCGTTGCCAAGGTGATTTCATCGAGACCATCATCTCCGCGAAAAACAAATCCATCGACACCACGATCTCCCAACACCTGGGCCATCACCAAATGCATTCGCTCATTAGCAACGCCAATAGCTGCCGCCTTTGGGCGGGCCGGATTTGCCAGCGGACCCAAAATATTGAAAACAGTGGGCGTGCCAAGCTCCTTACGAGCTGTAGCAGCAAACTTCATAGCAGGGTGAAAAATAGGCGCAAAGCAAAATCCAATTCCCAAAGCCGCAAAGCTCTCTTCGACCTGCGCTCCATTGAGATTGATGTTAATCCCTAAATTCTCTAAAAGATCAGCTGATCCAGATTTAGAGGATGCGGCACGGTTTCCATGCTTGATTACCTTTGCTCCAGCAGCGGCGGCAATAATTGCTGATGTTGTAGAAATATTGATTGTGTGGGCACCATCTCCACCAGTACCAACGGTGTCCACAGCTCTTTCATTGATACTAATAGAGGCACAGTGTTGATACATCTGTTCAACCAATGCGCCCACTTCTTCAGGGCTTTCACCTTTGTTTTTCAAAGCGATCAAAAAATCTTTGATGGTGTCATTTGCTGCTTGTCCGGTGAGAATTTGATCCATGCACCATTGAACTCGTTCGGCATCGAGATCAAGACCTGCATTGATAATCGCTATGTTCTCATTCCACAGCAATTGGCTCATGAGAAAGTTAAGCAGAAACTACAGAACCGCCGCGCAGTAAATCTGCCGCTGTTTTAGCCAGGGTAAATGGATCGATGGGGTGCACGACTGAGGCTTCAGCCAAGGACCACGCTGCAAGCCACTTGTCCTCTTTGCGACCTGTGATGACCACGATCGGTGGGCAGTTAAAAACCTCATCCTTAAGCTGGCGGGCAATTCCCATGCCACCCTCTTGTGCCGCCTCGCCATCGAGGATAAAGAGATCGGCGCGAAAACCACCGGCTAGATTTTTGGAATCTATATATGCACGAAGAGCCGAACCAGTTGCAAACTCATGGAGCTCATGTTCTGGAAGATCTTTAGCTGCTCGAACGCCGAGTGCAGAAACGATCGAAGAGCGAACTGAGGAGTCATCGGAGTAGATGATGATCTGTTTCTTGGTCTCGGGCATGGTCACATTCTATTGAAAAGAAGGCCATCCGCGTTACTCCGGGGACTCTCAAAAACTATGATTTTGAGGTGATCCGTTTCACCTTCGCAGAGGCAAAAAGTAGGGCTGATGACCGCTGCCCAGGCAGACGCCGAGCCTGTTTTCGGGAATAATCGCCCCTATGTCAAGCGCCGTAGCACACCACAAAATCTCTCGTCCCAATGCAGTAGCTGTTGGAACAATCGTTTGGCTCTCCAGTGAGCTGATGTTCTTCGCTGCACTCTTTGCGATGTACTTCACGACTCGCGCAGTGCAAGGTCCAGCGATCTGGTCTGAGTCGACAGAGCTGCTCAATATTCCTTTTGCTGCGGTCAACACCACCGTTCTGGTGCTTTCATCAGTGACCTGTCAGTTCGGCGTCTTCGCAGCTGAGCGTTTCCAAAATCACCGCACCGGAAAGTTGCTCCAAATAAATAAGTGGGGCATGCGTGAATGGTTTGCACTTACATTTTTGATGGGCTCATTTTTTATTGCAGGCCAAGTGTACGAATACGCGATGTTGGTTTCAGAAGGTTTAGCACTTTCAACAAATGCCTACAGTTCAGTTTTCTACATCGCAACTGGTTTCCACGGTTTGCACGTAACTGGTGGACTCATCGCCTTCTTGATCGTGATGGTCCGTGTTGCTAAGGCCCGTCGATTTACTCACCAACAAGCAACAACAGCAATTGTAGTTTCGTATTACTGGCACTTCGTCGACGTTGTTTGGATCGCGCTCTTTGCCGCGATTTACCTGATCAAGTAGTAAGGAATATAAGTGAAGCGTCTATCCCGCTACCGTCGCCATAAGGCGGCAGGTCCTGCATTGTTGATCTTTGCGTTGCTTGCGATTGGAACAACTTTTAACGTTGCCAGTGCACAGACAGCGGCACAAACAACAACCGCCGATCGTTCAGCGCTCATCGAAGAAGGTCGTCAGATCTTTTTGAAGGGTTGCTCTTCATGTCACGGACTGAACTCGGAAGGTGGTGCGATTGCCCCTTCCCTAGTTGGTGTTGGAGCCGCATCTGTTGATTTTCAAGTAGGCACAGGTCGTATGCCTATGGCTGATATGAGTACTCAAGCAATGCGCAAAGAGCCTCTCTACACGCCTGAGGAAACAGCGGCGTTAGCTGCTTATGTTGCATCCCTTGCTCCTGGTCCAGAAATTCCAACTGAGGAGCAACTCAACTACGAACGTGATGGGAGCACCGCTGAAGGTGGAGAACTTTTCCGTAACAACTGCGCGATGTGCCACAACTTTGCGGGTCAAGGTGGAGCGCTCACACAAGGAAAGTACGCGCCAACATTGATGGGCGTTGAACCAAAACATATTTATGAAGCAATGGTTACTGGCCCACAATCAATGCCAGTGTTTAGCGACAAGACAATTACTCCTGAAGAGAAGATGTCAATCATCAAGTGGATCAAGGCTGCAGAGGCTGAACCAAATCTAGGTGGTGCATCACTTGGTCGCGTTGGTCCTGTTACTGAAGGTTTGCTTGCATGGACTCTTGGTCTAGGAGTTCTTATTGGTGTTGCTGTGTGGCTAGCGATGAAGGCGAGATAAAAACATGTCTAATGAAATCGAAGCTATAAAGGATCCAGGACTTCCTGCGCACGTTCACCGCAAAGCAGACCATGATCCAGTTGCTGCAAAGCGTGCCGAGCGTCAGGTAGCAATCCTCTTCGGAATTTCCGCATTTGGAACCTTGCTACTTATAGTTTCTTATATCTTCATTCCAGATGATCTTTTTGTTTTTATTCCAGTAATGGGTGATCAGAATGCGCATCAACTTGGGTTAGGCCTTGGCATGGCGATTTCACTTTTCTTTATTGGAATGGGTGCGATTCACTGGGCAAAAACTTTGATGCCCGATCAAGAGGTAATTGCGCATCGACATGAGTTTCGTTCCCCAGATTCTGATCGCAAAGAGTTTGTTCAAGCGGTAAAGGATGGAGCCGGAGCTGCAGGATTAGGGCGTCGTTCCTTAATCAAGCGCTCCCTCGGAGCTGCACTCGGTTTATCTGCACTATCTCCTATCCTCTTGCTCCGTGACTTAGGTCCACTTCCCGGCAATGAATTGGAAAAGACAACCTGGAAAGCTGGGACTCACTTGGTTACAGATCCAGGAAATCGCCGCATCAAGGCTTCAGATCTTGAGGTTGGCGCTGTGGCCCAGGTTTTACCTGAAATTGAAGATCCAGAGCATCGCCATCTGAGCGATATCGCAAAGGATGCTGTTCTCTTGATTCGTCTACGCCCAGATGAGTTCAATCTCGATGCCGAGCGTTTGAGTTGGACTCACGAGGGAATCATCGCTTTTTCCAAGATTTGTTCTCACATGGGTTGCGCGGTTGCTTTGTATGAACAACAAACTAAGCACCTTTTGTGCCCTTGTCACCAATCAACATTTGATGTGACGAGAGCCGCCAAGGTCATTTTTGGACCTGCGGCCAGACCACTTCCGCAGTTAAATATCACAGTGGATGACGAGGGATATCTCGTCGCCCGTACACCTTTCTCCGAACCGGTCGGACCAAGTTTTTGGGAGCGTGACTCACGATGACAGCTGAAGCTCGTTTAGGTCAAGTCGCAAACTATGTAGATGAGCGCACAGGTGCTGCTGCATGGATGAAGAAGAATCTGCAAAAGGTCTTCCCTGATCACTGGTCCTTCTTACTGGGTGAGGTCGCTCTTTACTCATTTATAATTCTATTGCTTTCAGGAACTTTCTTAACCTTCTGGTTTGATCCTTCACAACGTGAAGTGATCTACGAAGGTTCATATGCACCTCTTGAGGGAATCAAGATGTCTGCAGCCTATGCATCGACACTTCATATCTCCTTTGAGGTTCGCGGCGGTTTATTGATGCGTCAGATTCACCACTGGGCAGCTCTCATCTTTATGGCAGCGATCGTTGCCCACTTAATGCGTGTTTTCTTCACCGGTGCTTTCCGTAAACCTCGCGAAGGCAACTGGATCATCGGTGTTGGCCTGTTAACTCTTGGAATTGTTGAAGGTTTCCTTGGTTACTCACTTCCCGATGATCTATTGTCAGGAACAGGAATTCGTATCGCCGAAGCGATTATTCAAGCTATTCCGGTGGTTGGTTCTTACCTCGCCTACTTTGCATTTGGTGGAGCTTTTCCTGGAGAAGCATTTATTCCACGTATTTACACTGTGCACGTTTTGCTATTGCCTGGTGCCTTCCTTGCGCTCATTACAGCGCACTTGATGTTGGTCTGGTACCAGAAGCACACTCAGTATCCAGGTCCAGGACGCACGGAAAAGAATGTCGTCGGATATCCATTGATGCCTGTTTACATGGCAAAGGCAGGCGGATTCTTCTTCATCGTCTTTGGAGTTATCGCATTCCTTTCAGCGGTTGCTTCAATTAATCCGATTTGGTTATACGGTCCATATACGCCGGGACAGATCTCTGCTGGTTCGCAACCCGACTGGTACATGGGATGGCTCGATGGATTAGTACGTATGGCACCACCACTTGAGTCCCATTACTTTGGATACACAGTTTCCCATTTATCGAAAGTTGGATCACAGGCGATAAGCGAGAACACCATCTGCTAGATCGTCCGCGTAACGCTCCAAACCGCACAGCCCTTGGTGCTATGTCAATCACCTTTATGATTGTTGCGCTGATTAACGGCGGAAACGATCTGATTGCTACCCACTTTGATTTATCAATCAATCAAATTATGTGGGGAACTCGTTTTGGCATCTTTATCCTTCCTCCGATCGCTTTTGTTGTAACAAAGCGACTCTGTCTCTCGCTCCAGCGCGCAGATCGTGAATTGGTTCTGCATGGCCGTGAAACAGGCCGTTTGTTACGTCTTCCACATGGAGAGTTTGTTGAAGTACATGAGCCAATCTCACCAGAGAAGGCTTACCTTCTAACCTCACATGAACAAGCACCCGCACTTGAGCTTCCTGAAGTTGATGCTCGTGGCGTTAAGCGCGCCGGAGCGATTAGAAACAAGATTCGCTCTCGTATGAGTGTTGCCCACTCTGAAGCCATTCCTAAGGTCTCAGCCAATGATCTCAAGGAGATCGAGCACTAACCTCTGATTACAAGCCAAACACCCAGGGCGGTTATTCCTATACCAAGGAAGCCTTGGGTGTTTACTTTTTCTCCAAAAAGAAAAAATGCTTCAATCGCGGTGGCTGGTGGAACTAAATAGAAGAGCGATGAGACCGATGCGGCACTTCCCGAATTGAGCAGCCATAAAAGCAGCAGAATTGCACCCACTGATAAAACGAGAACGAGCCACACAAAGGCTGCGGTAAAGCGCGAGCTCCACGTTATGTGAGTGTTTCCAGTAGCCAGGGCGATTATGCCTAGCACCAAACCCGTGCAGAGATATTGATAAGCAGTCCCTGCAACAAGTGGAATACCGACACCCACCCGCTTCTGCAGAAGGGTTGCTGTTGTGCTTCCGATAAGAGCTACGACGATTGCGAAGATACCTGCGGTTGGAATCTCAGAGTTAAATGATGGTCCGAGCACAAGAATGGTTCCACACAAACCAAGAAGCAATCCTGCCAGCTGCGAAATTCGCAACTGCTCCCCCAGAACCTTGACCGCAAAGATTGAAACCAGAACTGGTTGAAGGCTTGTGACGACCGCAGCTACACCCGCTGGTAGTCCTTGAGAGATTGAGTAGAAGACACCGCCGAGATAACAGGCATGTAGAAAAAATCCGATTATTGAAGAGCGTGCAATCGCACTGCGTCCGATCAGTACCGGCATTTTTAATAAGTAAGCAATTACAAAGAGAAGTGCCGCTGCGATCAAGACGCGAACCGCTAGGAATACAAATGGATCGGCGTACGGTAAGCCGTACTTAGCTCCTACAAACCCTGTGCTCCATAAAAGAACAAAGAGCGCTGGAGCAAATCGGGCTAACTTCAACCTTCGCTGATCGCCTTCAGGGCTACTAAAGACTTTGCCATCCACTTTGGGTTATGAGCCATCGCACCCGTAGTTTTCAACCACCATCTGGCAAAGGCTGGGATGTTACTGGCATCAAATGATTCAGTAACAACGGTTTGGGAATCGGAAATCGCATGTAACTCATAACACCAAGTCCACTTCATGAGATGGCACCAGGTGATTTTTTTATTCTCTTCGAATGCAACAACCGTGTTTTTGATGCGATACGGAACCTTGATCTTCATCGCCATTCCGAACTTTGCACCTAGAAAGAGACGCTTAGGTCCAGAGATGGATCGCTGAATGGTCCCCGAACCATCAAATCGTTGATGGGCAGCGGGATTTGCTAATAGATCAAAGATCACATGAGCGGGTGCGTTGATAGTTATTCGCGCTGCAGAGGTATTTGGAAAATCAATTGCCAGAATTTCAGCGCGCGGCGTGCTCATTAGTGAGCAGAAACAGTCTCTGGCTTCTCATACTCTGTAACCATTCCGATTATGGAGATTACAAGTGCGCCAAGCCCGATGAGTGAGAGCCACCAACCAATGACAAGTCCAAGTGCAAATACGCAAGCGCTCATCGCAACAGGTAGCGGCCACCAAGAGTGAGGGCTGTAGAAACCAAGCTCCCCTGCTCCATCAGAGATTTCAGCGGTTAAGTTATCTTCCGGAAGTGTTACACCGATTCGTTTTTGCGTGAACCAGACATAGAAGCCAACCATTCCTGCCAAACAGGCAGATAGCAGCATTCCGGCGATGCCGACCTCTTCTCCGCCGACCTGCCAGTAAATGACAGTCATAAGTACATAGAAAACACTTAATCCGCCAAATAACTTCCAGGATGCTTTCATCGCTTAATTGTGCCCTTCAGTCTTTACATGCGGATAGTGAAGATCAAATGCAGGTCGTTCAGATGAGATACGAGGCATTGAGAGGAAGTTATGGCGAGGTGGAGGACATGATGTCGCCCATTCCAAAGAGGAACCGTAACCCCAAGGATCATCGACGCCGACAAGTGGTGCCTTGCGAGTGATCCAGATATTTATTGCGAACGGAATCATGGAAAGAGCCAACAGGAAGGAACCGATCGTAGAAACGGTATTCATAAATGTAAAGCCATCTGTTGGCAGATAATCTGCGTAACGACGTGGGAAACCCTTAATTCCTAACCAGTGTTGGATCAAGAAGGTTAAATGGAAACCAAAGAACAAGGTCCAGAAGTGAATCTTTCCTAGAGTTTCGTTGAGCATACGGCCGGTCATCTTTGGCCACCAGAAGTAGAAGCCTCCAAACATCGCAAACACTACTGTTCCAAAGAGAACGTAGTGGAAGTGTGCGACTACGAAGTAGCTAGCTGACACTGCGAAATCAAGTGGTGGTGAGGCAAGGATGATTCCTGTTAAACCGCCGAACAAGAAGGTGATTAAGAAGCCCATGACCCACAACATTGGGGTTTCAAAGGTTACGTGACCACGCCACATTGTTCCAATCCAGTTGAAGAACTTCACACCTGTTGGAACACCAATGAGGAATGTCATGAATGAGAAGAACGGTAGTAGTACCTGGCCACTTGCGAACATGTGGTGCGCCCACACAGAGACAGAAAGCGCTGAGATTGCAATTGTTGCTGCAATCAAACCTAAGTAACCAAAGATTGGCTTGCGACTAAACACAGGCAAAATTTCTGTCGCGATCCCAAAGAATGGCAACGCCAAAATATAAACTTCCGGGTGCCCGAAGAACCAGAACAAGTGCTGGAACAACATCACGCCACCATTTGCTGGGTCAAAGAGATGAGTTCCATACAAACGATCCGCCTCTAGGCCAAGTAGTGCCGCCGCTAGAGGTGGGAATGCGAGAAGTACCAAGATGGCGGTAAGCAAAACATTCCATGAAAAGATTGACATGCGGAACATGGTCATTCCCGGAGCGCGCATAGTAAAGATCGTTGTAATGAAGTTAACGCCGCCCAAAATTGTTCCAACGCCACTAATAGCTAAGCCGATCAACCAGAGATCTGAACCGATTCCTGGTGAGTATTGAGCATTTGAAAGTGGGGCGTAAACCGTCCAACCAAATGATGCAGCTCCTCCTGGCGAAAGAAAACCTCCGAAAGCCATGATGGAACCGAAGAAGTAGAGCCAGTACGAAAGCATGTTGAGGCGTGGGAAGGCCACATCCGCTGCACCAATTTGAAGTGGCATGATCACATTGGCAAATCCAACGAACAGGGGTGTTGCAAACATAAGCAACATAATTGTTCCGTGCATTGTGAAAATCTGGTTGTACTGCTCATTACTTACAAACTGCATTCCTGGTCGCGCTAATTCTGCACGCAGGGCAAGGGCAAGGACTCCTCCGATAAGGAACCATGCGAATGATGTCATCAGATAGAGGTAACCGATTGTCTTGTGGTCAGTTGAAGTTATCCACTTAACAAATGATCTTCCCTTGGGGGTAGGTGCTGGACGACCTGCGGTCATTGTTGGCTTCTCTGCATAGGTTGTCATGCTTGGCCTCCCTTAATAGTTTCAAGATATGCGTCGTACTCTGCAGGTGTTACTACCTTTACGGTGAACAACATTTGCGAGTGATTACGTCCACACAAAATATTGCAACGACCCGGGAACTCACCCAACTTATTGGCGGTGAATTCTAGATAGTTGGTTACTCCTGGAAGATTTTGCATTTGGATCATGAAGGCTGGAATCCAGAAACCATGGACAACATCATTTGCAGTCAGTGTGTAGCGAACGCGCTCACCGAGTGGCACAACCAATGTTGGTGTTTGCTCAGGTGTTCCGGTTACTACAGCCTTCGGTCCTGCTTCTGGGTAACCAAACTGCCAAGACCACTGAATTCCCTCAACGGTAATTTCATGGGCATACGTTGTTGTCTTTTCAGTGATTATTGTTTGCTTCTGAGCTGTGTAGTAAAACAAGACCGCCACGATAATAAATGGGATTACTGTGTAAGCAACTTCAACAGGTACGTTGTACTGAGTTTGCTTTGGAAATGATGGATCGTCCTTCTTGCCACGATGAAAAATCGCTGGCCAAACAATTAAAATTAAAGTGAATACACCGACAACTCCAGCCGCGATCCATGCACCTTGCCATAAGGACAAAGATTGATCGTTAACACTTGTAACGCCCTCCTCAAAACCTAGGCCTGATACCTTTGAACAACCAGTTAGTAATGCGAGCGGGGCCAGAGGCAGGAGCGGCTTGAGGCGGCTCAATCGAGTCAATCGGTTACGTCGGGACATAGGGCAAGGATAGTTTGAAAAGCCACTGAGCGTGGCACGAGCCTAAACTCGGCGAGGGGTGGCACTGCTCACACTACTTGAGGTGGGAAGCGATCTCCGCAGCAGCATCTTTTCCATAGGCCTCTTCAAAACGGGCAACAAACTCTGCAGAGGTAAATCGATACTCCTGGGTTCCCAAGGTTTCAATGACATAGGTAGCGATTAACGCACCTAATTGAGCGCACCGTTCATGAGAAAGCCCCCAGGCAAGCCCTGCAATAAATCCGGAACGAAAAGAATCTCCAACACCTGTTGGATCGGTTTTGGATTTCTCCTTCGGGCAGGTGACTTGGACAAACTCCCCTGTCCCACTTTCAACCTTTGCTCCCTTAGAACCGAGTGTTACTACCCGATACTTCACACGGTCAAGAATTTCGCGGTCACTCCAGCCCGTCTTTTGCATAGCTAGCGCCAGCTCATACTCATTGAGAAACAGGTATGAGGCACCATCGATGAGCAACTTAATCTCCTCACCCGTCATGCGCGCCATTTGTTGGGATGGGTCAGCTGCAAATGGAATTTTCAATTGACGACACACTTCAGAGTGACGAAGCATCGCTTCCGGGTCATCAGGGGAAATCACCATCATGTCTAAACGCCCGGTCTTTTCCATAATTGGAGTTAATTCAATATTGCGCGCCTCCGACATGGCCCCTGGGAAAAATGATGCGATCTGATTGAGATCCTGATCGGTTGTCACTACGAAATGTGCGGTGTGCAAAGTAGTTGAAACCAATGCGTGAGATGTATCAACCCCGTGGCGCGTTAACCACGCTTCGTAATCTGCCCAATCCTTACCAACCGCTGCGATTAAAATTGGGTTTAATCCAAGAACACCCATTCCATAAGCGATATTGGCTGCGCATCCTCCCCGACGAACATCCAAACTATCTACGAGGAAGCTCAGTGAGACTTTTTCAAGAGAGCCAGCGACAAGTGAATCGGTGAACTTTCCGGAGAAAGTCATCAAGTGATCAAGACCAACCGAACCCGCTACACCGATTTTCATGTAGGGATACTAATCCCTAAAGAAGGATTACTTAGTTAAAGGAATCGCCGCATGCACAAGATCCTTGTGCGTTGGGATTATCAATTGTGAAGCCTTGCTTCTCAATTGTGTCTACAAAATCAATAGTTGCACCTGAAAGATATGGATCTGACATTTTGTCGGTGATGACCTTGACCGCGCCAAATTCACGCACGATATCGCCTTCCATATTGCGATCATCAAAGTACAGCTGGTACTTAAGGCCAGAGCAACCACCAGGTTGGACAGCCACACGAAGGTTGAGATCATCGCGACCTTCTTGCGCAAGCAGGGCAGCCACCTTTGATGCAGCTACATCCGTTAAAAGGATTCCTGTTGTGGTTGTTGCTTCTGTTGTCATTTTCGTTCTCCTTTATTGACTACACGGTAAGCCTACTCCCCGTGAGGGGCTGCAGCGAGTCGAGCCATATGAGAGTCGGGCTCTATAGTTGCCCCATGACAAGCAATGAAGGCAAAGGCCGTCCAACCCCAAAACGAAAAGAAGCAGAGTCCAAGCGTAAGGTCTCCTCTTTGTCCCCCATCGTCACTAAAGACCAAAAGCGTGCTTCAAAGCTTCAAGCAAAGGAGGCTCGTGTCGCTCAACGAGCAGCATATCTTCGTGGAGATGAAGCGGCACTGCCTGCACGTGATCGTGGTCCAGCCCGTCGATTTGTCAGAAACTATGTAGATTCACGTCGTTCAATTGGCGAGTACTTCTTGCCTATTATTTTTGTTGTACTAGTTCTCACACTTTTTCCAATCGCTGCAGTGCAAATTGGTGCCATCGCTTTGATGTACGCAGTACTTGTCATTGCGGTAATCGATGGAATTTTTCTATCGCGCAAAATCCGCAAAGTGGTTGAAGCTAAATTTCCAGAAACCTCAACCAAGGGTCTTGGTATGTATGCCTGGTTGCGTTCTACCCAAATGCGACGCTTGCGTGCGCCACATCCTCAGGTGAAGGTCGGCGATTCGATTAATTAAGCCCGAGGATTTGGACTTTCATTTTTCTTAGGATCACGTTCTGGCAGATTTCCTAGAGCTGCATCAATTGCCTTCATAACTTCAGCATCTAGCTTTACTCCCGCAGCCTTAACATTCTCCTTGACCTGCTTTGGCTTTGTTGCACCCATGATTGCGGTGGACACATTTGGATTTTGTAGAACCCATGCAATTGCTAATTGCGACATCGATAACCCTGCTTGTTCTGCGATCGGCTTGAGTTTTTGAACCGCCTCAAGCACCTCATCACGCAACCAGCCCTTGATCATGTTCGCGCCGCTACCCTTGTCGGTAGCGCGAGATCCGGCAGGAGCCTTCTTTCCTGGCAGGTACTTCCCGGTTAATACTCCTTGAGCCATGGGCGACCAAACGATCTGTCCGATTCCCTCTTTCTGCGACAAAGGAACGACCTCTGCTTCGATAACTCGCCATAAGGCCGAGTACTGAGGTTGGCTAGATACAAAACGGTTATAGCCACGAGCATCCTGGATCGCTAAGGCTGATTTAATCTGAGAGGCGTTCCACTCAGAAAAGCCAATGTAATGAACCTTACCTGCACGAATCAAATCATCAAATGCACTTAGAGATTCTTCTAAAGGAGTTTCATAATCAAAGCGATGCATTTGGTACAAATCGATGTGATCGGTTTGTAAACGCTTGAGCGATGCATTACAGGACTCGATGATGTGCTTGCGAGAAAGTCCGCGGTCATTCTTACCTGTACCTGTAGGCCAATAAACCTTTGTGAATAATTCATACGATTCACGTTTAACACCTTTGAGCGCTTTGCCTAAAACAGTTTCAGCTTTTGTACCTGCGTAGACATCGGCGGTATCAAAGGTTGTGATTCCTTCATCAAGTGCTGCCTTTACGCACTTGATCGCTGCATCTGATTCGATCTGATTTCCGTGTGTAATCCAGTTTCCGTACGAGATCTCTGAAACATACATTCCGGTACTGCCAAGGCGTCTGTATTCCATGTTTGCAAGCCTATGACGAGCGCGCCTAGTTGCCAACCCCTAACCCTTATGGTTTGGTTCGCCTACAACTTAATAGCTCATCTAGTGGGGGAAGTTCGGTGAAAATCCGACGCTGACCCGCAACCGTAAATCTTTAAGAAGATCGTTTTTACAAAGAGCTCCCTTAGAGATAAGTCGGATTACCCAGTAGATCGAGATGAGACAAACACCCGCCGAGGTTTGCGGGGTGTGCTCCTATCACCAGAGATATCGGCTCTGCCAACATCTCTGGTCCTGGTTCACTCCCTGTGAGACTCTTTCAAATTCGAGAGGCTACACAGCAATGAAATTCAAAGTATTTTTTGCGGCGCTACTTTTGGCCGCGTTATCAACTCCATCGGCGCAAGCTGCAGATACTGGGTGGCGCTATTGGGGATACTTTCAAGCCGCCCCTGGTGCAACCAAGTGGACAGCTGCAATGACCGGCCCAACAGTTAATGTTGAAGATGGATCAGTTGAAGGGTGGGCATTTACCTTTAGTAGCGATGCAATTCCTGATGCAAAGGCTCCGAAAGTGGCACCTTCTTTTTCAAGTATTTGTGGAAAGACAAAGGCGGTAGCGGGAAAGAAGCGGGTTGGCGTAATGGTCGATTTTGGTTCATCTGTTTTGCGACCAAAGGGTGAATCAACTCCACGTCTTATTCAAAAATGTATTGTTGCTGAAAAATCAGCGCTCGGAATTGATGTATTGGGTCAAGCGGTAAAAGTTCGAGCAGAAGGTTCAGGATTTATCTGCGGACTTAATGGCTACCCAGCTAAAGAGTGCGGAGTAGAGATCAAGACTCCCAAGGGATACATCAAGAAGTAATTATGAGTAAACCATCACTACATCCATTCACATGGTGGCTCTGGGCTATCGGTTTGGCTGTTGCCATTCTTAGATTTGATAGCACCTGGTTCACTGTTACTTGCGTGGGTGTAGTGATGGTTGTTGTTTATACCTGTCGTGACAACGCTCCATGGGCTAAGAGTTTTGATTGGACTTTGAAGCTTTCAGCTTGGATCCTGGCGGTTCGCACTGTGATTGGAATAGCTATTGGTGTTCCCATTCCAGGAACTCCACTATTTACTCTGCCAATTGTGCCGCTGCCCGATTGGATGCCCGGAATTCGCATCGGGGGCACGGTGACTTGGGAGAGATTGTCCTCTTCTGTCACTGAAGGCTTACTCATCTGTTCCATCATTGTGATTTTTGGGGCTGCGGCATCATTAACCAGTCCGCATCGTTTGCTGCGTGTTATGCCGATTTACATTTATGAGTTTGCAGTAACGGTGGTAATTGCGACATCTGTACTTCCGCAATTAGTTGGCTCGGTAAAACGTATTCGAATGGCGCAGAGGTTAAGGGGTCAAAAGACGCGTGGATTTACCTCATGGAAACGAGTTGCGATTCCTTTATTAGAGGAGTCACTTGCTCGATCCTTAGATTTGGCAGCCTCCATGGATAGTCGTGGCTATGGAATGAGCAAGAAACGCTCCAGATATCGCCCAATTTCTTGGAAGATGAAGGATTCACTTGTTGTGATTTCAGCGTTGGGTCTAGTGGTGATCTCGTGATCAAGTTTTCACATGTCTCTTTGATTTATCCAAACTCCACCACCACCGTTTTGGAAGATCTCAATCTGACAATCGCTGAAGGAGAAATGGTTCTAGTCATCGGTCCCACTGGTTCCGGAAAATCCTCCTTGCTCAGATTAATAAACGGTCTAGTCCCCCATCACACAGGTGGAATCCTGGCAGGTGATGTCAGCGTCAATGGAGTTTCAACCCAAATGACTAAACCTGGTGGAATGGCCCACTTAATAGGAATCGTTGGACAAAATCCAGCAAATGGCTTTGTTGCAGACACCGTCGAAGAAGAACTTGCCTTTGGCATGGAGGTTCTCAACCTTCCTAATGATGTGATGCGTAAGAGAGTTGAAGAGGTGCTAGATCTTTTAAGTCTTGCGCAGCTGCGCAATAGATCAATTGCAACTTTAAGCGGTGGAGAACAACAAAGAGTAGCCATTGGTGCTGCCTTAGTAACCCATCCCAAAGTTCTGGTTCTGGATGAGCCAACAAGTGCACTAGATCCAATCGCCGCTGAAGAGGTGCTTTCAATTCTGCACCGTTTAGTTCATGACTTAGGACTCACCGTCGTTATTGCTGAGCACAAACTAGAACGTGTCATTCAATTTGCCGATCGAATCGTTTACATCAATGGCGAAGGTGTAGCAAATGTTGGAACTCCAGAAGAGATCTTGATGCAATCGCCTATCGCTCCGCCGATTGTGCATTTAGCAAGAGCCTTGGGCCTGAAAGAAATCGGTGTCACGGTACGCGAGATGCGACGAATGACAACGGAGTTTAGGCAATTGGAAACCACCAACAAGGTTGAGCCAATACCAGCTACAGAGACCATAATCTCCTTTGAGGAATTAACCGTTTCTTACGCAAGCAAGATTGCGCTCAATCAGATCACTTCGCAGATTAATGCCGGAGAAGTAGTTGCGGTTATGGGGCGCAACGGTGCTGGAAAAAGCTCATTGTTGAAAGCGTTAGCAGGTGTCAATCAACCTTCCGACGGAAGTATCTCCTTATTAGGTAAGAACCCATTTGAGCTTCATGGAAAACAACGACGAGAAACAATTGGTTTTATCCCTCAAGAACCAAGCGATCTTCTATACGGACAATCAGTCGCCATCGAATGCGAGCAGGCAGATCGAGACAATGAGCTAACGGCGGGAACTACCTATGCCATTCTTCAACAATTGGTACCTGGAATTTCCACAGCAACTCATCCTCGAGATTTATCAGAGGGGCAACGCCTAGGTCTGGCCCTTAGCGTCGTTCTTTCATCCAATCCATCGATTTTGATTTTAGATGAACCCACTCGTGGTCTTGATTACCAAGCTAAAAGTGAGTTAACCCGAATGCTGATCAACTTTTCAGCAAGCTTTGGCAAGGCGGTCATATTGGCAACACATGATGTTGAACTAGTTGCCGAACTAGCTTCCCGCGTGATCTTCATTGCAGATGGAGATATTGTCGCAGATGGTTCAACACTTGATGTTCTGCTCTCTTCTCCTGCATTTGCCCCACAAGTGTCGAAGGTAATGGCTCCTCAACCATGGCTCAGTGTTAAAGATGTAGTTGCAGCCCTTGAGGGATTGCAATGAACACAACTGCAAATGTAATTACCTTTTCTCGTAAGACCGCGGGCGTTCTGCTGGTTGCATCATTGTTCAGCGCCGCTGGATTCCTATGGCCATTTCTTTATGTAGGCGAGAACTTGCCACAAACTCAACTCTTCTTTTGGTGTGCTGTTGCAATCTCCTTCGCCTTAGTAGTTATACAGATATCCAGCGAACAGTTAGATGCAAAATCTGTAGCCCTCCTGGGCGTTTTGTCAGCTTTAATTGCAGCGTTAAGACCACTTGGCGCAGGAGCAGTTGGAATAGAACCGATGTGGTTTATTTTGATCTTAAGCGCGCGAGTCTTTGGTGCATCTTTTGGTTTTCTTTTAGGAATGATCTCTATGTTTGTCTCCGCCTTATTGACCGGCGGAATTGGGCCTTGGCTTGGCTACCAAGTATTTGCTGCGGCGTGGATTGGTTTACTTGCTGGAGCTTTACCTAAAACCCTTCGCGGAGGCCGCGAATTAATGATGTTGATTATCTACGCCATCTTCGCTTCAGCTGGATTTGGCATACTCATGGATCTTCAATTTTGGCCCTGGGCCTTGGGATCTAGTACCCAGTTGTCGTACCTACCTAATGGAGATATCTCTGAGAATTTCTCGCGATTTATAACATTTCACTTTGCCACATCAATGGCGTGGGATATTCCACGCGCAATCTTTACCTCTGCTTTGATCGCATTTGCTGGAAAAGCGGTGCTTTCAGCTTTGCGTAGAACCCGTACTCGTGCAGCTTTCTTACAACCGATTATCTTTAACGAACATGTGAAGTAACAAAGGGAAGCTTTACAACTTCACACTGAGAATCACGTCCACGAACATCAATGACAAGGGTCTGACCAAGCGCCACATCTGATTGCAAAAGCGCTAAACCAATTCCATGCTTAAGTGTTGGTGAAAAAGTTCCACTGGTTATCTCACCCACAACATCTCCAGCTTGATTCTTTACACGCATTCCGGCGCGAGGTATTCCGCGATCTAAGGATTTGAGCGCATAACTCTTGCGTGATGGGCCACTATCTTTTTGTGATTTAAGTTTTTCAGAGCCGATGAAGCTTTCTTTTTTCCAGCCAACCGCCCAACCAGCACTTGCTTCGACAGGTGAAATTTCAAGAGATAGCTCATGCCCATGCAATGGGTATCCCATTTCAGTTCTCAAAGTATCGCGTGCGCCTAAGCCACAGATGACTCCACCCATAGGTGTCATCACATCAACAATTGCATCCCATACTCGTGAAGCATCGGCAACCTTTGGAAGTAATTCAAAACCTAGCTCTCCGGTGTAACCAGTTCTACATACAATTACATCGGCCCCAGAGATATTTACATGAGTAAATGCCATGTAATCGATATCAACGATGATTCCAAGTTTGGACAGCACCTGTGGTGCAAGTGGTCCCTGAATCGCCAGTACCGCAAACTCTGTATGTAAGTTTTTGACCTCAACCCCATCCGGAGCTGCAGCCTGCAGAACTTTTACAACTTCTGAAGTATTGGAGGCATTGGGAACTAAGAAAAAATCCTCATCTGAATTACGGTAAGCGATCAGATCATCGACGACTCCCCCTGCTGGTGTGCACAACAAGGTGTATTGAGCTGAACCGCTTTCGATCTTGTTCAAATCATTGGTGAAGCATCGGTTAAGAAACTCAACCGCACCAGCACCCTTTACTGCGGCCTTACCTAGGTGTGAGACATCAAAGAGCCCCACGCGCTCACGAACCGCTGCATGTTCAGCCAGAACTCCCGCTCCTGGATACTCGATAGGCATCAACCAACCACCAAAGTCGGCCATCTTTGCATTGAGCGCGAGGTGCTTATCGTTTAATGGCGATGTCTTCATTGTGCAAACCTACCAAGAGTTCTATTACGCTTCAGGGTATGAGCACATTAAAGATTTCAGATGGCGTCGTTAAGGATGAGGTTCTAGTCCTTGGGCTTGCTTCAACTAATTCAAAGGGCGGCCTCGCCATTGAAACTGGCGAAATGGCGATCGATACAAAGACGGTACTTGCCCAACTTGTCGACATGGGTGCAACTGGAAAAGCAGATGAAATCATTAAAGTGCCGGGTACTCATGTTCGTTTGTTGGTCTTCACCGGCCTTGGAAGTAAATCATCACAGTATTCACATGAAACCCTGCGTCGCGCGGCAGGTGCCGCATCTCGCGCACTAGCCGGAAATGCATCTGCAACCTTTTCTCTTCCGGCCAAGACAGTTGCTGAAGTAGCGGCCGTTGCTGAAGGCGCAGCCCTAGGTGCGTACTCATTTACCGAGTTTCGTGGCTCAACAAAAACTGATTTTAAAGCCCCGCTTAAGACAATTACTGTCCACTCAAAGTTGGCATTAACAGCTGATGGTAAGGCGGCTGTATCTCGCGCAGCGATAATTGCGAAGTACACACATCTTGTAAGAGATTTAATCAATACTCCTCCAAGCCATTTAACTCCAGATTCATTTACCAAGAAAATGACAGCGGTTGTAAAAGCTGCAGGTGGTGCTAAAGCTGGTTTGAAGGTACAAATTTGGGATGAGAAGCAACTGAAATCTCAGGGCTTTGGCGGAATTATCGGAGTTGGTCAAGGCTCAGCTAATCCCCCACGTTTACTACACATCTCGTATACACCAAAGGGTAAAGCTGCCAAGCGTTATGCATATGTTGGTAAGGGAATCACCTTTGATACCGGCGGTTTAGCTCTGAAGCCTGCAGCTGGTATGGAAGCGATGAAATCAGATATGAGTGGAGCTGCAGCGGTAAGTGCGGCGGTAATTGCTATTGCTGAATTAAAATTAAATGTTGCAATTGATGCGTGGGCACCATTGGCTGAAAACATGCCAAGTGATACCGCAACACGACCAAGTGACATCATCACAATCTTTGGTGGAAAAACTGTAGAAGTACTCAATCCTGATGCAGAAGGTCGTTTAGTTCTTGCAGATGCACTGATGAAGGCGCAGAGTTCAAAGAATAAGTTGGATGGAATTGTTGATGTCGCGACTTTGACCGGCGCACAAGTTGTTGCGCTGGGCACTCGCACAAGTGCGGTGATGACAAACAATCCTGAGTTCAGCGATGCCTTTTTGAAGGTAACCGCGCTCACAGGCGAACAGTTCTGGCCTATGCCATTACCTGAAGAGCTTCGTGCCTCTTTGGATTCACCTGTTGCTGATTTGGCCAATATTGGCGATCGCATGGGTGGAATGCTGGTTGCTGGTCTGTTCTTGAAGGATTTTGTTTCTCCAGAACTGCCATGGCTTCACTTAGATATTGCAGGACCTGCTTATAACGAAGCTAAGCCTCATGGCTACACACCAGTGGGCGGCACAGGAATCTCCCTGCGCTCACTTGTGACATTGGCTGAACAGGGGTAGCCCTGCCCCGCGCATTGGGAAGTTTCACCCTCTTTGAGGCAAGATAGGCACCTAGCCCGCGTGGGCGTATGGAGGGAGCCCTTTAGTGTCTCAATTTGATCTCGTCATCCTTGGTGGAGGAAGTGGTGGTTACGCCGCTGCTCTTCGCGGCGCGCAGCTTGGCTTAAGCGTCGCCTTGATCGAAGCGGACAAGGTCGGCGGAACCTGCTTACATCGTGGGTGTATTCCAACCAAGGCGTTGTTGCATTCAGCCGAGATCGCAGATGGCGCACGTGAAGGTTCTCACTTTGGTGTCAAGTCAACCTTTGATGGCATCGACATGGCTGGGGTGAACGCTTATAAAGATGGCGTGATCAATAAATTGCATAAAGGTTTGTCAGGGCTCGTAAAGTCTCGAAACATTACATACATTGAAGGTTACGGAAAGTTAGTCGGAAAAGACACCGTTGAAGTTAATGGGACCCGTTACACAGGTAAGAATGTAATTCTTGCAACTGGCTCGTATGCAAAAACTCTTCCTGGTTTAGAGATCGATGGCGAAAAGATTATTACCTCAGATCACGGCACAAAGATGTCTTACGTTCCAAAGAGTGTGATCGTTCTTGGTGGCGGAGTTATCGGTTGTGAGTTTGCATCTGTGTGGAAATCATTTGGTGCTGAGGTAACGATTATCGAAGGTCTACCTCACTTGATCGCCCTCGAAGATGAGTCTTCCAGCAAGCAACTTGAACGAGCTTTCCGCAAGCGTGGAATTAACTTTGAGTTAGGTGTTCGTTTTCAGTCAGCGGTTAAGACAGCCGATGGCGTGACTGTAACTCTTGAAGATGGAAAGAGTTTCTCTGCAGAAATTTTGATGGTCTCTGTTGGCCGTGGACCGGTATCAGCAAACCTTGGCTACGAAGAACAAGGAATTGCGATGGACCGCGGATACGTTCTTGTAGATGACAAGTGCCGTACAAATGTTCCAGGTATTTGGGCGGTTGGAGATTTGATCCCTACTTTGCAACTAGCTCACGTAGGTTTTGCAGAAGGAATTCTGGTTGCAGAAGAGATTGCGGGATTAAACCCTCGTCCAATCAATTACGACGGAATTCCACGTGTTACCTACTCAGATCCTGAGGTTGCATCTGTCGGTTTAACTACAGCAGAAGCAAAGAAGCGTGGACATGATGTTGTAGAGCTTTCATACGACCTAGCCGGAAATGGCAAGGCGCAAATTCTTAATACCGCTGGTTCGATCAAACTCGTTGCCCAAAAGGATGGCCCAGTTCTTGGTGTCCATATGGTTGGTGCACGCGTTGGTGAACTTCTTGCCGAAGCAGAATTAATTTACAACTGGGAGGCTCGCGCAAGTGATGTCGCACCATTGATCCACGCACACCCAACACTGTCAGAGGCAATGGGCGAAGCTCATATGGCACTTGCAGGCAAACCGCTTCACGCACACGGATAACCAAGGAGAGAAAAAGATGACATTCTCAGTAACGATGCCAGCACTTGGCGAAAGCGTTAGCGAAGGCACAGTCACTCGTTGGTTAAAGGCCGAGGGCGATCATGTAAATGTTGATGAACCACTTCTAGAGGT
>JBEANK010000002.1:0-20850 GCA_041165485.1 Actinomycetota bacterium
CCTTAAGGTTGCTTTCATGGAGATTCATCAGATTCCACTGCTGCGAAATCCGGTCATGATCATGGCCTTTTCTGGCTGGAATGATGCTGCTGAAGCGGCCTCTGGTGCGGTGGAGCACTTGTTATCTGGATGGCGAGATAAAAGTGATGATGTAGTACCAGAGCTGATAGCAGATGTTGAATCAGAAGATTTCTACGATTTTCAAGTCAATCGCCCAGTTGTCTCCATTGATGAGAGCGAGATTCGATCTCTTACTTGGCCATCAACTCAAGTTTTTGGATTGTCGATTCCTTCAATGCCACGGGATCTAGTAATTGTCACAGGAGTTGAACCATCGATGCGTTGGAAGAGTTTCACCTCTGATCTTTTGGATTTGGCCGATGATCTTGAAGTTTCGCTCATCATCACACTCGGCTCATTACTTGCTGATACTCCTCATACTCGTCCCATATCTGTCACTGGAACGGGTGCTCATCCATCGATAGCGGCCCGTTTAGGTGTTTCAGTATCAAAGTACGAAGGTCCAACTGGAATTCTAGGAATCATCCAAGATGGGTGCATGCGACGTGGCATTGATGCGATCTCTTTGTGGGCAGCTGTTCCACATTACGCTTCCAATGCACCATCACCGAAAGCTACATTGGCTTTGATCAATACCTTGGAAGAGTTTTTAGAGGTATCGATTCCATTGGCAGATTTACCGGAAAGTGCGGACTCTTGGGAGCAAGAGGTCAATGATCTGGCGGCGGAAGATACAGAGGTAGCTGAGTATGTGAAAGCTCTTGAAGAAAGTAAGGATGCTGCCGAACTTCCCGACGTTTCCGGAGACAGCATCGCTAAAGAGTTTGAGAGATATTTACGTCGACAAAAAGAGGATTAAAGAGTTAATCCCAAAAGTGCATCCAGGGAATTTCTTAGCTCCGCTGCATTTCCCCCACTAGACCCATTAATGGTTTTTTGGCTCCAAGAAATAAGCGCTGCGATTGCTGCAGGGGTATCAAGATCATCACTAATTGCTTTTGCTATTTGTTGAAGCAATTGTTCCGTGGGTGCGACTTCTGACATTTTCAAAGCTTCTTTAACTTTGGAAATTTCGAGCTGAGCTTTGCTTAATACTTCATCGCTCCACATTCGGTCGACACGATAATGGGTGGACATAAGGGCCCAACGAATCGCCATTGGATCAACCCCTGCAGCTACTAAGCGTGAGACAAAGACAAGATTTCCCTTGCTCTTGCTCATCTTTTCGCCATCTAGGCCAATCATTCCGGTGTGAACATATGAGGCGGACAACTCTTTACCGGTCATGACATGAGCTTGAGCGGCGCACATTTCGTGGTGAGGGAAGATCAGATCACTTCCACCACCTTGGATATCAATAAGCGTTTCTTCTGTATCTAGTGGAGCCAAATACTTGAGTGCGATTGCTGTGCATTCAATGTGCCATCCTGGTCGCCCAAATCCCAAAGATGATTCCCATCCTGGCTCATTAGGTCGCTGACTCATCCACACTAAACAATCAAGCGGGTTCTGTTTCCCGGCACGTAATGGATCACCTCCGCGCTCAGAAAATATGGTGGCCATCTGGTCTGACGATAGATGTGATCGTCTTCCAAATTGAGGATCCTTGCTTACGGCGAAGTAAAGATCGGTATCAACAGGGTAGATACTTTCTCGCGATGCAAGCGCATCCACCGCTTCAACAACAAGCGGAATTGCTTCAACAGCGCCTATGTAATGAGTCGGCGGAATCACTCGAAGTGAAACCATATCGCCACGAAAAAGATCTATCTGCTGATGGGCTAACTCTTTCCAATCAACTCCATCGCGAATAGCTCTCTCAAGCAAAGGATCATCAATATCAGTGATGTTTTGCACATAATTTACTGTTGCTCCGGAAGCTCTGAGATAACGATTGATTAAGTCAAAGGTTAAATATGTAGCAGCATGACCAAGGTGGGTTGAATCATAAGGAGTAATCCCACATACATACATGCGATACGTGGCCTTCTTCTCCACCGTTTTCAAGCCTTGTGACGCCGTGTCAGAGAGTTTCAACGCCGGCAGTTCGCCGCCGATGTTTAGAACCGGGATGTCAACCGAGGGCCAAGAGTTCATAAACGTATCGTATTGCTTAGAAAGCCGGCCACGGAACAGCGGGCCAATTGGGATTTGGTAATGGAAATGTGCCTTCGGAGATTAAACGAGATACACGTTGTTGTGTCGCAGAAATCTCCTCTTGCGTTAGAAGCGGTTCAAGCAAGGCTCCTAATTCACCGGCTAAAAACTTTTCAGCCTTTCGTAAGATCTCTAACTCTTGTTGGTTAAATGGGTCTGCCGCCCATTGCCAAAGAACAGTGCGCAATTTATCTTCAACGTGAAAAGTAACCCCATGGTCGCAGCCATAAACAGTCTCACTATTTAAGGGAAGTAAATGGCCGATCTTTCTGTCGGTGTTGTTAACAATCGCGTCAAAGAGTGCCATCAAACGCAAAGAGGGATGGTCGGTTGAAAAGAAAACACCTAAATTAATGGATTCATCAATGGTGATCCATTCTTGAACCATACCTTCACCATATGGGCCATCACGTAAAAGAGTTAGCGGAACAAGATTGAATCCGATGCGATCACTTATCAAGTACGCCGCGTACTCACGATAAGCCAATGAACCATCTGAAAAATCCCACAACGGTCGTTCGCCAGCGATGGGTTTGTAGATACAAATCATTTCGTTTTCATTGAGAGCTGAAGTCGCATACAAGGTGGCATTAGATGCATCAACTAACCGTCCAGTGACTCGCAATGCGCCATCACGCAAGATTGCTAACTTATCTGCGGTAGCCATTTGCCCTCGGACAGAGATGTCCACGCGGATCAATCGGGATCCCGCAAAATGGACACGGTAATCGTCCCGCGTTTACAACAGCTTTTGATCGTTGCGCAAAAGCTGCAGCCATACCGAGTGAAAAGTTGATCTCCATAACATCGCCTTCGGCATCCTCCTCATCATCTTCAAGCTCATACAGTTCGAGCGCAATGAGTTGAGTTTCATCATTCCAGGCCAAGGAGATCGATCCAACTTGAAACTCCTCATCAACTGGCGTATCCAGAGGAGCATCATCGGACGGAAAGGACTCTAGGACAACAAGAGGATTTGCTTTACGAACTTCAGCGATAATCATCTCTAAACGATTTGCGACCGCTTGAACCTGTGCCTTTTCAACAGCTACGCTAATAATTCGATTCTCTGAACGGGCCTGGATAAAGAAGGCACGTTCACCCGGAGCACCAATGGTTCCCGCAACACATCGACTGGGATTGGTGAAGGAATGCCTCACTTACCGGCTCCTCCACCCAATAGGTTTCGAGAGCGTTTAGGAGCCTGTAGTAAATCCGTAACAATCGCTCGTGTGTCATTGAGTAGTAAAACACGTGGTTTGATTCCCGAATAATCTAAAACTGAAACTGATGCAGGATCGATGATGATTCTTTGGAATTCATCGAGATGCGTTCCAAGAGCCGACGCAACGATAGATTTAATTACATCTCCGTGGCTCACAATGACCGCTGTTTTTGAATCAGGAAGCTGGGCAAGTTCATGAACAACACTCATCGCACGAGATTGCATCTGCGCTATTCCTTCTCCGCCCGGAAAGTACATACGACTGGGTGACTCTTGGACAGTGCGCCACTCCCTTTTTCGAGAGAGAGCGATTAGTTTCTTTCCACTCCAATCACCGTAATCAACCTCATTAAGAGATGGATCGATGATGGGTTCAAAGCTAGGTGAATTCTTCAGGAGTACATCGTTCAGCCAAGGAGAAATAGTCTCAAAACACCTCTCCATCGGTGAAACTCTCAATTGTGCGACTGCAAAGTTTCCGAGCCTAGTAGAGAGTTGTTGCGACTGCTTTACACCCTTTTCAGATAGGTGAACATTGGGTAGTCGTCCCGACAACACCCCAGAAGCATTTGATTGGGAGTGGGCATGTCGGATCAAAACTAAACGCATAATGAAAGGCTATCGCAGCTTTTGCGGTCTAGCCTTGCTAAGGTCGCACCATGGAAAAGCGACGAGCTGGCGCAAGCGGACTAGCACTCTCTCGCTTGGGACTTGGAACCATGACCTGGGGCCGGGACACCGATGAAATTGAAGCGGCAGATCAGTGCCGGGCCTTTTTAGATGCCGGTGGAAACTTCCTAGATACCGCAGCTACATATGGTGATGGAGATAGCGAGCGTGTAATCGGTGGCTTAATTGGAACACTTTTCAATCGCGATGATGTCATTATCGCAACTAAAGCCGGAATAAATTTTGCGGGTGGAGCACGCCGAATTGATGCGACTCGTCATTCTTTGATCGCTGAGTTGGATCGTTCACTAAATCGTCTCGGAACAGATTTCGTTGATATATGGCAAATACATAATTGGGATGAAGTCACTCCCCTAGATGACAGCTTGTCTGCGCTCGATTATGCATACACAACTGGTCGCGCTCGATATGTTGGAGTGAGTAATTATTCTGGATGGCAGTTAGCAAGAGCTGCGACTAAGCAGCAATCAAACTCAATGAAAGCGCCATTGAGTACCGTTCAGGGCGAGTATTCCTTACTCAACCGAAATGCTGAGTTCGAAATTATCGATGCTGCAGTTGAATGTGGTTTAGGATTTTTAGCGTGGGCGCCTCTTGCTCGTGGGGTATTAACAGGCAAGTACCGCAAAGGTGTTCCGAGTGATTCCCGCGGCGCTGCGCCGCATTTTGCAAAGCATATTGAACCGTATTTGGACTCTCGTTCAGCAAAAATAGTTGAAGCCGTTGCAGTTGCAGCGGAGGGTTTAGGCTTTTCTCCACTTGAGGTTGCCTTGGCATGGGTTCGTGATGCACCCGGTGTTACAAGTTCACTTATCGGAGCCAGAACCGGTGCTCAACTTCGAGGTGTGCTGAAGAGCGAAGAGATCTCACTCCCTGAAATAGTTCGTACCGCTTTGGATGAGATCAGCCTTTAGGCGTGTTCTAGGAAATCCTTCAGCACACGCACTCCGAAAGTCAGGCCTTCGACAGGTACGCGCTCATCCACTCCATGGAACATAGCCATGAAATTAAAATCTGCATCCAATTTGAGTGGTGAGAAGCCATAGCCAATGATTCCCAAATCAGCTAGTGCTTTGTTATCTGTACCGCCGCTCATTACATAAGGAACAGGAATCGCAACCGAATCCTCCTTTACTAAGGCGTTGCACATAGCTTCGACGAGATCACCCTCGAATGGAACTTCTAAAGCTTTGTCTCGAGTAATTGTTTCAACGGTGATGTTTTCGCCGATTAAACTTTTGATAGTCGAATTCAGTTCATCTTCAAATCCCGGGATGAAACGTCCATCAATTGTCGCAGTTGCCGATCCTGGGATCACGTTCGCTTTATAACCGGCATCCAACATCGTTGGATTTGCGGTGTTTTGAAGGGTTGCACCGATCATGCTGGATGCAAATCCTATCTCCTTCAAAAGCGGACGTAGATCCTCCTCGTTATAGGGCTTGCCAGTTTCTTGAGCTATTCTCTTGAAAAATGCTTTTACAGTTTTGCTATAGCGCTGCGGCCATTCAAATCGACCGATTTTTGCAACAGCTTCTGAAAGTGAGGTGATCGCATTGTCATCATTCATCATCGAACCATGTCCAGCGCGACCATCAGCGGTTAAACGCATCCAATGGATTCCTTTTTCTGCGGTTTCAATGAGGTACAAACGCTTACCACCAGCAACAGTTACTGAGAAACCTCCAACTTCGGAAACCGCTTCGGTGCAACCGGCAAAAACTTCTGGATGCTCCTTCACCATGTAGTGAGATCCGTACACGCTTCCTGCTTCTTCATCTGCGAAAAAGGCTAGGACAATGTCGCGATCTGGAACAAAACCAGTTCTCGCCCAATCTCGAACAGTTGCGAGAATCATCGCATCCATATTTTTCATGTCCACTGCGCCGCGACCCCAGATGTATCCATCCTTTATTTCAGCGCCGAATGGATCAACAGACCAATCATCTGCATTTACCGGAACAACATCTATGTGTCCATGAACAACTAAACCTGGACGTTGCGGATTCTTTCCTTTAATGCGAGCAAGAACATTGCAACGACCCGGAGCAGATTCATAGATAGTAGGTTCGATGCCAACCTCGGACAACAACTTCGCAACGTAATCGGCGACTGCCTTTTCGTCACCTTTACCATCACCAAAGTTAACGCTCGGAATCCGAATTAATTCTTGGCAGATTCGAATGGTTTCCAGTTCAAGTTCGGTGTGTGTTGTACTCATTTCGCTATTCTTGCACCCAATTGCTATCCTTTCCTATCACTCAGTCCGGGTGGCGGAATTGGCAGACGCGCTAGCTTGAGGTGTTAGTTCCCGCAAGGGATTAGGGGTTCAAGTCCCCTCTCGGACACATGAAAATCGATGACGCTCTTTCGCTCATCCGTGAAATTCCTGATTACCCGAAACCAGGTATTCGTTTTCAAGACATCACCCCATTGTTGGCACATGGCGAAGCTTTCATCGCGATTACAGAAGAGTTTGCAACCTACGCCGACTCATCAACCCTTGTTGCAGGTATAGAAGCCCGTGGTTTCATCTTTGCCTCTGCGGTGGCAAATCAATTACGCAGCGGCTTCGTGCCTATTCGCAAAGCAGGGAAGCTTCCGCATCTGACAATCTCTGAAAGTTACGGCCTTGAATACGGCGTTGACACCCTTGAGCTACACATCGATGCGGTTACACCAGGTGCAAATGTCTTACTTATTGATGATGTACTCGCCACGGGTGGAACCATCGCCGCTGCGATCGAATTGATTCAACGCTTGGGCGGCAAAGTTATCCATGTATTGGCACTACTTGAGATTGAAGGCCTACCAGGCCGAGAACGACTTAATCAGAAATATCCTGAGATTCCAGTTACTTCGCTGGTAGTTTCGTAGCGATGCGTATCCTGCAAATTCAAGGTTTGCGTGCTTTAGCCGCACTCCTTGTGACAATTTTTCATGCCCGCCTAATGCCGGGTGGATTCATCGGCGTTGACATCTTCTACGTGATCTCGGGTTACTTGATCACGGGTCTGATTATTCGAGAGATTGATAAAACCGGACGATTAGATCTCAATCTTTTCTATCAACGTCGGATAAAGAGACTTCTTCCTACATCTGTATTTGTTCTCTTCGTAACTGCAATTGTTGGTATGTTTGTTCTTCCGCCCATCACGCGAGATGCTTTAGGTCGCGATTTATTTGCAGCGGCCGCATACATTTCAAATTATCTCTTTGCTTGGTGGCAGAACGATTATCAAAATCTCAATGCAACACCTTCGCCTTTTATTCACTACTGGTCTTTAGCTGTTGAAGAGCAGTTTTACGTCGTATGGCCGATTTTCATCTTAATTCTTTCGCGCTACGGCAAAAAGGCAATTTTGAACGGTATAGCCATAGTTACTGCACTGTCATTACTACTGTCCATTTACCAGACGCAAACATCTCCTATTTGGGCCTTTTATTCTCTGCCCACCCGCGCCTGGGAACTAGGAGTTGGAGCGCTCCTGCTTTTTATCCCGGACAAGTACTTACGTAATCGATACTTCCCGTGGCTCGGTGTTGTCGGCATTGCGATTGCATCAATAAACTTTGATGAGAGCACCGCTTTTCCCGGGATCAATGCTTTGTTACCAGTCGCGGCAACCGCTGTTCTTATTGGAACCATCCCGATTTGGCCGAGATTTTTTAATGATTTAAGTAATAACCGGTTAGCGCAGTGGCTTGGTGCTATCTCTTATCCACTGTATCTATGGCATTGGCCAGCTCTAGTCTTGCCAAGTAGCGCCTTAGGTCGCCCTCTTCGAATACGTGAACGAATCTTCTGCATCCTCTTAACAGTTGTCTTAGCCCATTTAACAAGCAAATTTGTGGAACAACCTCTACGCCACAGAAACTGGAGTGGTAGGAAGGTGTACGGATTCTTTGCTGCAACGACAGCGCTTTCCTTACTTGCCGCAGTACTGATTTCTTCTACTGCGAGTTCGATTATTTCAGTTAAAGGGACAAATTACAGATTTGACCTCAATGAAGTTGTAGAAAAACCTGCTGTTTACGGTGATGGTTGCCATGTCAATTACGGGGAAGATAAATCTGGTAAGTGCACATACGGCGAAATTGGCTCAAAGACAAAGATCGTTCTCTACGGTGATTCTCATGCCGCCCAGTGGTTTCCAGCACTTGAAGCATTGGCACGTGAAAAAGGCTTCGAATTGATATCGCTCACTAAATCAGCCTGTTCTTCAGTTGATAGTCCACGACCTGATCAAGGCGCATTCAAAAACTCAGATTGTGAAAAGTGGCGAGAAAATTCCATTAAGCGAATACAGGAAATTAAGCCGGCAGCTGTGATTGTCAGCAGTTTTCAGTACTTCACTCCCCCATCTGGATACCCCAATAAAACTCAGTGGTGGAATGATGGCCAACGTCGCTTGCTTGCAGATCTACAGGGTTCCTCTCAAAACCTGATTTACATAAGCGATACGCCACGACCTCTACGAGATATTCCTAACTGCCTAGCCTCTCGCGATTCACACACATGTGATTCAACTGAAAAAACTCCCAATTTGATTATCAACGGCTTTAAACAGATTGATCCAACCCCGTGGCTTTGCACATCTTTCTGTCCTGCTATTCAAGATGGATATGTGGTCTATCGTGATGGTTCGCACATCTCAGTTGAAGCGGCCCTTGCTTTAGCGATAAAGCTTGAAACTGCTTTGAAAGATAAGGGGCTATTTTCATAGAGCTATGGCAGGATGCGCTCCATGGCTGAATTGATCTACTACTGCGGAACGATGGATAGCGGTAAATCCACCCTTGCGTTACAGACAGCCCATAACCATCAAAGTCGAGGCCGAACAGGTTTGATTTTCACCAACAAAGATCGCGCAGGTTCCGGTGTAATTTCATCACGATTGGGTTTATCAAGTCCTGCAATTGAGGTTTCCCCTGAATTAGATATCCATAAATTGGTAGTGGACAAACTTTCCATGGGAGAAAGGGTTGATTACATCATCTGTGATGAGGCCCAGTTTTATGAGAGCGTTCAAATCGATCAATTAGCACGGGTTGTTGATGGTTTAGGGATAGATGTTTTCGCCTTTGGAATCCTTGCTGACTTTAGAACAAAATTATTCCCGGGTTCTGCTCGTTTGGTTGAATTAGCTGATCGAGTGAATACCTTACAGGTTGAAGCGTTGTGCTGGTGCGGTGCGCGAGCAACTCATAATGCTCGAACAGTTGGTGGCGTCATGGTTGTTGAGGGTGAACAGGTCGTCGTTGGGGATGTAGCACCTGATGCAGAGGTTGCTTACGAGGTTCTTTGCCGTCGCCATCACATGCGACAAGTAACAGCTCGTGCTTCACGTGCGGCTCATACTTCAACCCTTCCCTTACCGTTCAAGGAGTAACAATGAAATCACGTGCTTATGCCGCTCTAGCTGCAAAGACAGATCTAGTTCCGTACGAGTTTGAACGTCGTGAGTTAGGTTCCCATGATGTTGCCCTTGATATTTCCTATGCCGGAATCTGTCATAGCGATATTCATCAAGTTGCTGAAGAATGGGGAGCTGCGATCTTCCCTATGGTTCCAGGTCATGAAATTGCAGGTATCGTCACCGCGGTCGGTACCAAAGTTTCTAAACTTTCAGTTGGTGACAAGATCGGTGTCGGCGTCTTCGTTGACTCTTGTCGTACCTGTGAAAGCTGCCAAAAGGGATTACAACAGTATTGCATAGAAGGAATGACCGGCACATATAACGGTTTAGAACGCGATGGAAAAACAGTTGCTATGGGTGGTTACTCCAATAACTTTGTTATCAACGAAGATTACGCGGTAAAAATTCCTGACAGTCTTCCTTTAGATGGTGTAGCACCACTATTGTGCGCCGGAATTACTTTGTATTCGCCTATCAAGCACTGGAAAGTTAAGCAAGGCATGAAGGTTGCCGTTATGGGCTTGGGTGGCTTGGGGCATATGGGTGTGAAGTTTGCAGTGGCTATGGGCGCTGAAGTAACTGTTTTATCCCATTCCCCCAACAAACAAGCTGATGCGATTGCCATGGGCGCTCATCATTTTGTGAGCACAAAGGATCCAGCCAACTTAACTCCATTGGCTAAATACTTTGATCTCATTCTGAACACAGTAAGTGCTGAGCTCAATATCAATGATTACCTCAACCTCCTCACCCTTGATGGCACGCTCGTCGTCATTGGTCTTCCAGGTAAGCCGTATGAGGTTCATGCGGGAACCTTGCTCAATGGTCGTCGCTCAATGGCAGGTTCTATGATCGGTGGAGTCCCTGAGATGCAGGAGATGCTGGAATTCTGCGCAAAGAATTCGATCGTAAGCGATGTAGAAGTAATTAAGGCTGATTACATCAACCAAGCGTACAAACGAACAGTTGCAAGTGATGTGAAGTATCGATTTGTCATCGATGCCTCAACGATCTAAATACTGTGAACTATCAGAGCAAATAATGGAGCAATAGCTAGCGCTGGCAAGAGATTGCCTACGGCAACGCTCTTAATGTTTAACAATCTGAAGGCGATGCAAATCAGCATAATTCCGCCAACAACCGTCATCGCATCAACTTGATACCCATCCAAGATTTCTCCTAGACCAAAGCCAATCACCGTCCACACGCCTTGATAAATTCCAACAGGCAGAGCAGAGACTGCAACACCCCACCCTAAAGAGGTTGCAAAGGCCATCGCCGCAAAAAAGTCGAGGGTGCTTTTGAGAATCAATTGATCTATGCCGGTACCCATGCCATCACTGATGCTTCCGAGAATAGCCAGCGGACCAATCGCAAAGAGAAGCGATGCGGCGACAAAACCTTCAACAAAGGTAGATTCACTAGAGGCCTTGAATCTAATACGCAGATTTTCACCTAGTGCATCAAGTTTATTTTCTAGTTTTAACGCTGAACCGATCAAACCACCAATAAGAAGTGATCCAAGAACTACGAGCAAACTCCAGCCTTGTGGAAGAGCATCGTTATAGCGATCCGACCACAGTGGGATGAGAGCTGAAGCTGCGCCTAACAAAGTAACCAAGCCCAGAACATCTGTCAGCAAGGTCCTTGTTCGAGTTGGCATGCGATTTCCTACTAGAACTCCAAGGGATGCTCCAGAGATAATCGTGATGATATTGATGATGGTGCCAAGGCCAGGAAACATTTGCTGATTATACTCACTCAATGTCCAATTCATTTCTAGAGTTTTTGCGCCCACATAAGACAGTTCCGAAGACGCCTTGGAGTGCTGCATCTAGATGGGATCTGAACCCTGCGCGTATTGGCGTACTTTTCTTCGGTTTATTCATCTTTGGTCTCGGTGATTCGTTACTTATTCAAAGCACAATTGGTAACGCTCCGTGGTCTGTTTTAGCGCAAGGTGTTTCCGGAAAACTGAATATCACAATGGGTTGGTCGACCTTTGCGATTAGTTCACTCGTTCTCTTGCTATGGATTCCTTTAAAGGAAAAACCAGGCTTTGGAACAATTGCAAATATCATCATCATCGCCACAGCGATTCAAATTGGCGTTTCCATTTTTCCAGTGCAAAACAATTACGCTTTCGGAGTCATCTACTGCCTTATAGGCATTGCAATGGTCGGAGTTGGATCGGCCTTGTACATCACCTGCTCCCTGGGTCCAGGTCCACGTGATGGGTTGATGACAGCCCTTCACAACTCGACAGGTGTCCGTATTGGACGGGTTCGATTGGCTATTGAAGGATCGGTATTGATCGCGGGATGGCTCTTGGGAGGCACAGTGGGGCTCGGCACCCTCTTATTCGCCCTATTTATCGGGCAATCCATAGCTATCGCATTGGGAGTCGTTTCACGGGTTACTTCCAGGTAGCCCATAGGATCCTCACATCTTCCCAAGGGTTGTGCGCCCTATCGCACACGGGGTCGCAAACACCCCCGTTAACAAAATTAGAAAGGCAGTATTCATGCTGGATTCATACTTTAAAATCTCGGAACGGGGCTCATCAATCGCCCAAGAGGTTAGAGGCGGACTCGTAACCTTCTTCACAATGGCATACATCGTGGCGCTCAACCCAATCATCTTGGCGTACTCACCTGATGCCAATGGACAGTTCCTATTTGGCGGAGCGCAACCAGCTCCAGCAATGGTTGCGGCAGCAACCGCATTAGTTGCAGGTGTCTTAACAATCCTGATGGGATCGGTTGCTAATTATCCTTTGGCACTTGCTACCGGGCTTGGGCTTAACACCTTTGTTGCAGTGGGTATCGCCTCAAAGATGACCTGGGCTGCAGCTATGGGTCTGGTAGTTCTTGAGGGATTGATCATCTTGGTTCTTGTTCTGACAGGATTTCGCGTCGCAGTATTTAAGGCGGTTCCACCTCAGATCAAAATCGCTATCTCAGTTGGTATCGGCCTTTTCATCGCACTTATTGGTCTTGTAGATGCTGGCTTCGTCCGACGTACTGCAAGTGGTCCAGTTCCAGTGGGACTGGGTGTCAACGGAAACCTGGTCGGTTGGCCAACAGTTGTTTTCGTTTTCGGAACACTATTGATTGTCGGACTTATGGTTCGCAAAGTTAAGGGCGCAATCCTTATCGGTATTGCATCCTCAACAATTTTAGCGATCATCATCCAAAAGGCGTACAACATTGCGCCTAACTTCACTCCTGGTAATCCTCCAACTATCGTCGATGGTGGTTGGCAGTTAGGTATTCCAGCGGTTCCAAAAGAGGTTGTAGCGGTTCCGGAGTTTGATTTCACTGGTCAGTTTGATCTTTTTGGTGCGTTCAGTGCCGATAATGTCACTTTGATTGCTGCGATTCTTCTTCTCTTCACCCTGTTGCTCTCTGACTTCTTTGACACAGTAGGAACAGTTACTGCGATTGGTCATGAGTCAGGACTTGCTGACAAAGATGGAAACGTTGATAACATCCAGAAGATTCTTCTGGTTGACTCAGTTGCAGCCGCTGCAGGTGGAGCTGCTGGTATCTCTTCAAATACTAGCTACATTGAATCTGCAGCTGGTGTCGGTGAAGGTGCACGCACGGGACTTGCCTCTGTCGTAACTGGAATTGCATTCCTGCTAACAACCTTCCTAGCTCCTCTCGTTGCAATCATTCCTTATGAGGCGGCAACCCCTGCTTTGATCATCGTCGGGTTCTTGATGATGTCACAGATCAAGAACATTGATTGGGATGATTTGGGTATCGGAGTACCGGCCTTTCTAACAATTATCTTGATGCCATTCACCTACAACATTTCGGTAGGTATCGGTGCAGGATTCATAACTCACGTAGTCATACGCTTGGTACAAGGACGAGGCAAGGAGATTCATCCTTTGCTTTATCTAGTATCAGGCTTGTTCGTGGTGTACTTCTTGTCCTCACCGCTAAATGCTTGGCTTGGATAACAGCTTCAAAGAGAAAGGCCCTCGGGAAACCGGGGGCCTTTTTTCACCACTTGATGGCAGGCATTCCTCGTTCAGTTAACTTTGAGTTAATCGCAGAAAAGGGTTTCGATCCCAAAAAACCCCGATATGCGGATAATGGACTTGGGTGTGCAGAAGTTATAACCATCTCCTCTTGAAAGTAGCCAATTAGCTGCGCTGCGTACCTTCCCCATAAAACCGCAACAACGGGTTGCTTTCCCAACACTGTCGCGATCGCGTTGGTGATCTCCTCCCAACCCAACTTGTTGTGAGCCATGGAGGAACCAGTTTCTGTACTGAGAATTCGATTTAACAGCATGACCCCTTGATCGTCCCAATCTGATAAATCTCCACTATTTCGGATGATGCAGCAATCAGATTTGAGTTCCTCGAAAATGTTCCGCAATGAAGCAGGTAGTGGAGAAACTGTTGGATCAACGGAAAATGCTAAACCGTGAGCATGGCCCTTTGTTGGATATGGATCCTGCCCGATGATAACGACTCGTGTATGGGAAATTGGATGGCTCAAAGCTCTGAAGATGAGATCAAAGCCGGGTGCAATATCGCGATTGCGAAGGAATATATCGATGCGATCGATCTCTGAACGTTGAGAAAGTAATGCCTCTTGCCACTCTGGATGTAACTGGTCAAACAGCAGCACGTGCAAAGTACCGTCCAGATTCTGGTGTCACGGTGATTGAAGTTCCGAAAACGGCGGAGACATGTTCTGAGGTAATTACCTGATCGATAGGACCTGAAACCGCTATTACCCCATCTTTAATCAATAGCGCATGCGTTGTTCCAGCTGGAATTTCCTCGATGTGGTGTGTTACAAGAATAGTTGCAGGAGCGAGTGGATCGGCGGAAAAGTTAGCAAAGCGCTTGAGCAAATCCTCACGACCGCCAAGATCTAAACCAGCAGCTGGCTCATCCAATAAAAGAAGTTCGGGATCAGTCATTAATGCACGAGAGATTTGAACTCGTTTCTTTTCACCCTCGCTCAACGTTCCATACAGGCGATCACCTAGCTCACGGACTCCAAAATTGGTAAGCAAGGCCATTGCGCGAGATTCATCCCATAAATCGTAAGCTTCATTCCAACGACCCAAGATCGCATACGCTGCAGTTAAAACAACATCCTTAACTGTTTCATCAAAGGGAATGTCTTCGGCGATAACCGATCCACACAAGCCAATTCTCGTTCTCAATTCAAAGAGATCTACCTTGCCCATCTCTTTATCCAAAACTGTTACGACTCCATGGGTTGGGAAAATCTTTGTTGCAAGAATCTGAAGAAGTGTGGATTTTCCTGCTCCATTAGGCCCTAAAACTACCCAGCGCTCCCCCTGGGATATTGAAAAATTGAGAGGTCCCAAAATGGTCCGATCACCTCGACGGACGGAGACATCTGTAAGAGTCAAAACAGAGCTACTCATAGATGCAAAAGATACTCGGTGGATCGGTGAAAGGGTCGTAGACCTGACCTAAAGCAATAGTGATTCACGATAACCTTGCCTTCTTATGCCAGTCACAAGCGAAAAAAGCGAGCAATTTAGCGGCCTCATCCTGCTTACAGGAGAGGACTCACCCGGACTGGCCAATGCTTTGTTTGAAAGCTTATCCCCCTTCGCAGTGTCTATCATCGATATTGATCAAATTATCATCAACAAGCGACTCATCCTGACGGTTCATATCGCACTTAATCCCGCACATCAAGTCGCGGTAGAGAGCGACCTTGAGGCTCTTGCTTCAGCTCACAATGTAGATATAGCTTCAATATTTTCTTTTTCACCACCCATCGCGGCCGGTCCACAATTGGAAAAGATTTCGATAACTTCAGAAAAAATACATCCACGCTCCTTAGCAGCGATCACCGCTTGCATAAAGGAGTTATCCGGAAACATAGAAGATTTTAATCGCAGAGGTGTAAGTCCTATCGAAATTTCTATTCATGTTTCAGGTGTAGCAAAAGACCTTTTGACTACATCACTCCAACAAATACCAGCTGAAGCCGGTACGACGATTGCAGTTGGCTGAAACCGTTATGAGTACACCCACACGCCTGGTCCAATGTGATGTTGATTCAACTTTTATACAACAGGAGGCAATTGAATTATTGGCCGCAAAGGCTGGTGTATTAGAGCAGGTTTCAAAGGTTACCGAGTCTGCAATGCGAGGAGAACTGGATTTTGCCCAGAGTCTTATTGCCCGAGTCTCTCTACTGAAAGACCTCCCTGAGTCTGTGATCTCCGAGGTTCAGCAAGAGATCCTGTTAACTGATGGCGCCGCCGAGCTCGTTCAAGAATTGCATGCAAAGGGCCATTTCATCTCTTTAGTATCAGGTGGCTTCATCAACATCATAAAGCCTCTGATCGATCAATTGAAGATTGATTTCTTCAAAGCTAATACCCTCGAAATCGTGGATGGACGACTGACGGGACGAGTAACAGGTGTCATCATTGATAGGGCGGGTAAAGCCGATGCCCTACGCGAATTTGCAAAGAAGTGCGGCGTCAAAATTGAGGACACAGTAGCTATTGGCGATGGCGCAAATGATTTAGACATGATGGCCACCGCAGGAATGAGTATTGCATTTAACGCAAAGCCAATTGTGGCCGCACAGGCTCAATTTGTTATTAATGAACCGTCACTTCGCGGTGTTTCACAACTAATAAAACTCTAATTACAAACGGCAGGCGTGAATATCTGTCACAAGGATTCCGCGAGCACCTAGGGCCCATAGCTCATCCATGACACGATTGGTCTCTTTACGGAGCACCATTGCTCGTACCGCTACCCAATCAGCTTTCTGTAGAGGCGAGATAGTTGGAGATTCAAGACCAGGTGTAATCGCACACGCCTTCTCAACAAGCTCTTTCGATACATCGTAATCAAGCAATACATAACGGCGGGCGGTGACGACTCCCTGTAATCGTCGAATCAAGACTTCGAGGCCAGACGGAATCGCAACACTTGTTCGCTTAATAACAATTGCTTCGCTGCTCAAAATTGGTTCACCAAATGTTTGCAAACCAGCTTGGCGTAAAGTGTTGCCAGTACTAACAACATCGGCGATCATGTCGGCGACTCCCAGACGAACGCTACTTTCAACTGCGCCATCTAAGCGAACGATCTGGGCCTGAATATTCAAACTCTTCAAACTATGTTGAACGAGTCCGGGATAAGCGGTCGCAATCCTCTTTCCAGCAAGATCGCTAATCTTCCAATCTTTACCTATTGGTGCGGCAAATCGAAAGGTTGATCCACCAAAATCTAGAGAGAGAATCTCTTCGGCGTCAGCTGCGGAATCGATAAGTAAGTCACGACCAGTAATTCCAGCCTCTAATTCTCCAGATCCAACATAAACAGCGATATCTCGTGGTCGAAGGTAGTAAAACTCAACACCGTTATCTGGATCCGCCAAAACTAGATCGCGACTATCTGTGCGCTGGCGATAACCAGCCTCCTTCAAAATCGAGATCGAGCTCTCTGCTAGGGAGCCCTTATTTGGTACCGCTATTCGTAACATCATCGCCCCTTAGAGAAATTTATAAATATCGTTAAGTGTTAATCCACGCGCAAGCATCAATGTTTGTACATGATAGATAAGTTGACTGATCTCCTCAGATAAAGCCTCATCACTCTCATGTTCGGCAGCCAGCCATACCTCCCCGGCCTCTTCAAGAATCTTTTTTCCAATGGAGTGAATCCCAGCATCTAACGCGGCAACTGTTCCAGAGCCTTCAGGACGATCAATAGCCTTTTGGCTCAGCTCTAGCCAGAGCTCATCAAAGGATTTCATGTACGGAGTTTACTAGAGCGCGCTCTTGCTCGTTGCGAATTCTCTAATGTCGACAACCATTTGGGCTGGATCTGGTGCGTTAAATACAGCGCTTCCGACGACAAATGTGTCAGCTCCGGCTGCCAAAGCAATTTCTATGGTTTGCATTGAAACTCCGCCATCAACCTGCAACCAGATATCTCTATCTCCGATAAGTTCGCGGGTTCGCTTCACCTTATCCATCATATTTTCCATAAATTTTTGACCACCGAAACCAGGCTCTACAGTCATTATGAGAAACATATCTACAAGATCCAAACAATCGATGTAATCCTCGATACTTGTATTGGGTTTAATTCCTAGGCTCGCACGAGCGCCAGCAGCCCGAATGTTCTTCAAAGTTGCCGGAATATTCTCAGTAGCCTCAGCGTGAATTGTGACTGAAGCACAACCGATCTCTGCGTACTGAACTGCGATCTGGTCAACATTTGCCACCATTAAATGAGCATCAACCGGCAAAGAAGACCCCTTGATAATCCCTGAAGCGGCCTCAAAATCAAATGTGAAATTCGGAACGAAAACATCATCCATTACATCAAGGTGCAGTAGATCTGATACGCCGGCGATCCGATCGATCTCCTGATTGAGTTTCGAAAAATCCGCGTTCAGGATGCTCGGCGTTATGCGAATCTCACGGCTCATGTTCGTATTTTACTCAGCAATCTTTTTAAACAGGGCGAGATACATAGCATCTGTACCGATTTTGTGAGTCCACAAAGACATTGCGCCAGCACGATGTGAATCGAGGAGGTTGTCAGGTAAAAAATGGGTGATCTCCATTTGCTCCATGGTCGGAAAACGCTTCTTGATATCAGCAACTTGGATCGAGGTCTCTGCAAGATGTGGTGAGCAGGTTGCATAACCCAAAACTCCTCCGGGAACCAAAGCGTTGATCCCGGATTCAATGAGTTCTCGCTGTAACTGTGTGAGCTCACGCAAATCCTGCAACGTTCTACGCCAACGAACCTCAGGTCGACGACGCAAAGCTCCTAAGCCTGTACATGGAGCATCTATCAAGATTGCATCAAACTTCTCCGATTGATTGCCGATCTCTCGACCATCTCCAACTAAAACACGGTCCCCTTGCACAACTTGTTTAACTAACTCTGCACGCGGAACAGAAACCTCATTGGCGGTAAAACGAATCCCGCGTTCACGAGCGATACTGGACAACAAGGCAGCTTTTCCGCCAGGTCCTGCACACATATCTAGCCATGAATCGCCACCCGATGCAGCTGCAAAAACTGAGGCAACAAGCTGCGATCCTTCATCCTGCACGCCTATCTTTCGAGCCTTGATTAACTCTAAAGAACCAGGATTGCCCTTCCAATGAGCACCGTACGGCGAAAAGGTTGTTGGCTCTCCCCCGATATCGATTAGATCTTGTTGAGTAGAAAGACCCGGCCATGAAACTAGTGTTGGAACCGCCGCTTCATTATTGATCGCGAGAGCTTTTTCTACCTCATCCCAATTCCTTAAAAGATCAAAGTAAGCAGAAACTATCCACTCTGGATGAGAGTATTGAATAGCAAATTTTTCTACCGGATCAGATATCTGATTCAAGGGAGCAAACCAGTCCTCTTGGCTCTTGCGTGTAACACTTCGTAGAAGCGCGTTGACAAAGCTTGCCTTTGACTCTCCCAAACGTTTACGTGCTACTTCAACGGTAGAAGCCACAGCGGCGTGATCTGGTACTCGCATTTCATGAATCTGGTGAACACCGAGCCTGCATATATCAACAATCCCTGAATCAACTTCAGCCCAAGGTCGATCACTAATCTGTTGCAAAACCCAATCATGTTTGCCTTGCATACGGATAGTTCCGTACAAGAGCTCTGTTACAAAGGATCTATCCCGCTCTTCAAGTTTGCTCGCATTGAGTGCTTGCGGCAGAAGTAAGTTGGAGTATCCACTGTTTCGATTAACCTCAGTTAATAAATCAAAAGCCAAAAGTCGAGATGCTTCAGGTTTAGGAGATTTGAAGGTACTTCTGCGTGGCTCAACCAAAAGACTCTCCACCACTTAAACGAGCCCCACGTGCCCAATCGATGGCAGCCATCTCTTTCTTGCCTGCAGGAACAACCCTTAACAGCTCAATCGTTGTTCCATTTCCACAACCCACGAAGACACAGTTATTGATGAAAGCGATCTTTGATGGTGGTAATGAATGACCTTGTGCCGAGATTGCGGCTGTAACTTTAAATGGTTCGGAGTTCCATAAACTCCACGCCCCAGGCTCATATGTATAGGCACGTATGGCGTTAACTACAGTCACCGAATCCTTCGTAAAATCTATCAAGGCATCTTGTTTTGATATCTTCGGCGCGAATGATGGCGTTCCTATTTGAGGTGTTGGTGATTTTCTCTGTGCAATCATCTCGAGAGCCTGGTCTACCGCTTCTACCCCGCGCTCAGCTAAAACCTCGAGAAGTTCAAAACCTCTCCAGTGCGGATCAATGTGAACTTCAATCTGAGAAAAAATAGGCCCGGTGTCCATTCCCTTATCTAGTTGAAACACAGTAACCCCTGTTGTTTTTACGCCATGCAATAAGGCGTATTGAGCGGGTGCAGCGCCTCGGTATTGTGGCAATAAAGAGAAATGAAGATTAAGGAAACCATGTCGAGGAAGATCCAGAACTACCTGCGGCAAGAGGACTCCATAACCGATGGTGATTACACAATCCAAATTATCGATCACGCCATTGAGTTCCGTTGAGCTTGAAGGTTTAACCACATTAATCTTGTGCTGCGCCGCCCAATCTGCCACCGGAGTTTGCGTAAGTAAGCGACCTCTTCCAGCTGGCTTATCTGGTTGCGTGATAATCAATTCAATAGTGTGTTTACTGGAGTGCAACCATTCAAGGGTTGGTATCGCGACTTCAGGAGTAGCAGCTACTCCAAGACGCATTATGTATTCCGTCCGAAGATCGTGTGCGGTGAGTCCTTCACTTGAATGGTGTGTCCATTTTCAGAGGCTAGATTGAACCATTCTGATTCGCGAATTTCCTTCATCGCTAACTTTCGGTTCTCAGGCGATAACTTATCTATAAAAAGGATTCCGTTGAGATGATCGGTTTCATGTTGAAGGGCGCGAGCCAGAAACTCAGTTCCCTCAACAATAACCGGTTCGCCGTACATGTTAAAACCTTTTGCGACCGCTCTCATGGCTCTTGGTGTCTCATATCTAAGCTCCGGAAAGGATAGACACCCTTCTTCGCCATCCTGCATCTCTTCACTTAGTTCCAAAACTGGATTGATTAAATGTCCAAGTGCTTCATCTACATCCCACACGAAGACCCGTAGCGGGACACCAATTTGAGGCGCAGCCAAACCTGCGCCAGGTGCATCCAACATTGTGTCGGTCAGATCTTTAACCAGGACGCGCAGCTCTTTATCAAAATCGACAACTGGAGATGCAGGAGTAGTTAGTACGGGATCGCCAAAGAAGCGAATTTCCTGAATCGACATGCGTACAGTCTATCAATTACTCACAACGAATAAGGATTAA
>JBEANK010000003.1:0-19088 GCA_041165485.1 Actinomycetota bacterium
GATGCCAGCACTTGGCGAAAGCGTTAGCGAAGGCACAGTCACTCGTTGGTTAAAGGCCGAGGGCGATCATGTAAATGTTGATGAACCACTTCTAGAGGTATCAACTGACAAGGTAGACACAGAGATTCCTTCACCAGTTGCTGGAACCCTTCAAAAGATTGTTGTTCAGATTGATCAAACCGTTCCAGTTGGAGCAGAGCTAGCGATTATTGCTGACGGTGCTGCACCATCTGCGCCAGCCCCAGCAGCACCAGTTGCAACTCCTGTAACTCCTCCTCCCGCACCCGTAGTTGAAACACCAACACCTGTCGCAGCAGTACCTGTGACTCCTTCTCCCGCACCTGTAGCGCCAGCTGCAACTGGCGCCGGAACAGTTATTACGATGCCAGCACTTGGCGAGAGTGTTTCTGAAGGAACTGTTACACGATGGTTGAAGAATGTGGGTGATTCAGTCGCAGTTGATGAAGCACTACTAGAAGTTTCAACTGACAAGGTTGACACAGAAATTCCTTCGCCAGTTGCTGGAACTCTTCTTGCGATTGATGTTGCTGTCGATACAACTGTTCCCGTCGGTGCACGTCTTGGATTAATCGGCGCTTCCGGTGGAGCTGTTTCTGCTCCAGCAACACCTGCACCAGTTGCACCTGTTGCCGTGTCGGCACCAACTCCACCACCTGCACCAGTAGTTGCTGCGCCTGTGACTCCACCACCAGCTCCTGTTGCGTCGGTGGCACCAGTTTCACAACCAGCAGATGCATATGTCACTCCCCTAGTTCGCAAACTTGCATCAGAGCTTGGTGTCAACCTCGCGCAGGTTAAAGGAACGGGTATCGGCGGAAGAATTCGTCGCGAAGATGTTGAAGCACTTGCTCGTCCTGCAACACCTGTAGCACCAGTGGCCGTAGCATCAACTCCATCTGCAGCTAAACCTCCAGTGGTCGCAGTTTCGCCGCTACGTGGAACAACAGTGACCATGTCACGACTGCGCAAAGTTATTGCAGCACGGATGGTTGAATCACTTCAGGTAAGTGCGCAGTTAACAACTGTTGTTGAAGTTGATGTAACAAAGATTGCACGTCTGCGTGATCGCGCAAAGGCAAGTTTTGAAGCACGTGAGGGTGTAAAGCTTTCATTCCTTCCTTTCTTTGCAGTAGCGGTATGTGAAGCGTTGAAGCAACACCCTGTACTCAACTCATCAGTTGAAGGTGATCAAATTACTTATCACGGTGCAGAACACCTTGGCGTTGCAGTAGATACTGAGCGCGGTTTGCTCGTACCTGTTATCGCTAACGCAGGTGACTTGAACATGGGTGGAATCGCACGAAAGATTTCAGATCTTGCTGCTCGCACCCGCGACAACAAGGTAACTCCAGATGAACTTGGTGGCGGAACATTTACACTGACAAACACCGGAAGCCGTGGAGCACTGTTTGATACTCCAATCATCAACCAACCTCAGGTTGCAATCCTTGGTCTTGGCGCAGTTGTTAAGCGTCCAATGGTTGTCCGTGGTGAGGATGGTGGCGAAACAATTGCTATCCGTTCAATGGTTTACCTTGGCTTGTCATATGACCACCGCGTTGTCGATGGAGCAGATGCTGCGCGATTCCTAGTCACCTTGAAGGAGCGCCTAGAAGGTGGCGCCTTTGAATCGGATTTAGGTCTCTAACAGTTCATGTCAGTTCCACAACGCATCGCAATCACTGGCGCTTCCGGTTTAATCGGAACAGCACTAGTTGGTCATTTAAAGGCAGAAGGCCACACTGTTCAGCGCTTGGTACGTCGCACCCCCGTTGGTGCAGATGAGGTTCAGTGGGATCCACAAACAGGCTTTGTTGATCTAGAACCTTTACGTGGTGTTGATGCAATCATTCACTTAGCTGGTGTTGGTGTTGGTGATAAGCGATGGAACAAGAAGTACAAAAGCGAAATTCTTAATTCAAGATTACTCGGAACAACCGCGATTGCTCATGCTGTTGCCGAGTTAAAGCCACAAGTTTTTATATCTGCTTCTGCAATCGGTTGGTATGGAGAAAGTGGAAACCGCGCAGTTGTCGAGACAGATCGCGCCGGAGATGATTTCCTTGCTGCTGTTTGTCGCGAGTGGGAAGGTGCCGCCGATCTTGCTGGAGATGTTCGAACTGTAAAGATTCGTACAGGTCTGGTTTTGGATCCAACAGGCGGTGCTCTTGGAAAGATGTTGCCCCTTTTCCGTTTAGGTCTCGGTGGAAAATTGGGAAATGGAAAGCAATGGTGGTCTTGGATTACCTTGCATGATCAAATCCGAGCAATTGTCTTTGCATTAGAAAATCAGATCTCAGGTCCAGTAAATCTAACCGCACCAAACCCAGTGACTAATCAAGAGTTCACCGCCGCACTTGCCCGCGCAATGCATCGTCCGGCGTTATTTCCGGCACCCGCAATTGCACTAAAGATCGCATTGGGTGGATTTTCATCCGAAGTGCTGGGTTCAAAGCGTGTAATCCCCCATGTCTTACAGGAGGCGGGTTTTACTTGGGATTATCCTCATATCTCTGAGGCTCTAGCCCAATTAATTGAGGATTAACTTCGCCGCAAGACGTCCTGAAAACAAAGCTCCTTGCTGAGAAGGAACCGCTCTGTGATCACCTATTACAAAAACATCATCTGAGATCTTTACTGACTGGCTAAGGGCACGTCCGATGCTTTGAATTGGTAAGGCTGCTGGTATTTCATACTTTGCAACCAACTGCCAATCATGCGTGCTCGTCCCCCAGATAATCGACAAATGGCGTCGAACATCAGACTCTGTTGCACCTAACTCGGTTGTTGTTGACACTAGATGTGATCCAGCAGGTGCATAGTCAGCGGAAATATCAGATACAACGATGGTATTGATGATTGGTCCGCGATGTTGCCCATCAACAACTAAACGTCCAGAGCCTGAAGGATTACTGTCAACTGCGTGATACCAGGTGATGCAGCCAGCCATCCGTGGAACTTCGGGCAAACCAAGAATTTGCGTTGCTGTTGTTGCATCCGTTGCAATGATTACTTTATTAGCTGTGAAAGTTCCAGCAGAGGTGTGGACTGTTCCGTTTTCAACTGTATCCACCTGAGTTCGAAAGGTGATGTTTTTTACCCGAGCTGCTAACGCATTTGATAGCGCCGCGACACCTTTGCGAGGCAGCCCCGGTGAGCCGGTAACAAAGCTCTTAATTATTGATTGACCATAACCAGCATCAACATTCTTTGGATCAGTAAGAAAAACGCCGTGCAAGAAAGGACGCAGAACTCGATCGTAGGTAGATCCCAAAGATTTAAGGGAGTCTTGAACTGAAAAATGCGAAGGCGGTTTGCTGGCAAGAAAGCGAAGTAATGCTAACTTTTCAGGGATCGTTCCCGTTGCACGATCAAGTGCGGTCCATGGTGCTACACGCGGATCACCCAATGCATGGCGGTCATTACCAAGGGCTACTTCGATTACGCGAGGTGCGGTTATGAAATCGATTTCTCTAATTACATCTAGCTCTTGCAAAGCTGGATATCGTGAATTAATCAGCTGAAAACCACGATCGCAAATGAAACCATCAATCACATCTGAGGTGACACGACCACCAGCTCTATCACTTGCCTCAACTATCTGAACATCAACGCCCGCGATTTGTAGAGTGATTGCTGCGTTCAAACCTGCTAAACCTGCTCCAACGATCAAAACCTCTGTACTACTAGACATCTGTACCGATCTTTCGAGCTTGATCAATTATCTGCGCCACAAGTAAGGCATCATTATTAGATATTGGCCATGAGGTGCCATCGGTTATTGCCGAAGCAACCGCTGAGTAAAACAGTGCGTAGTTTCCTGGTTCACCAACAATTTCCTCAACCTGATCCCCACGATGAATGTGCGCAACCGAGGTAGTTGGCTCAGACCAAGACCCACCTTTAGGGAACTTTCCTGCACGCAGTAACGCCTCTTGTGGATCTAACTCATTAATAACTAAGGCGCCTTTACTTCCCAAAATTCGAATTCTCGGACCAGGTGCTCCAACAACTGCGCTAGCTGACAAGTAAGAGCGCACACCATTGATATGGTCCAAAACAAGTACCGCATCATCATCTGCCGCACCACGAATAGATCTAACAGTTGCGGTGACTAGTTCTGCACTACCGAACCAATCAATTGCAGTAGAAATCAAGTGTGGTTGTAGATCCAATAACTGTCCCCCACCATCCTGGGCGCTCATGTTTTCTCGCCAGGATTGTGTATTTACCTCCGGACGGAAACGTTCAAATCTGGAGTCCATTCGGTGAACATCACCTAGGACGCCACTTGAAAGAACCTTCTTGATAGTCAGAGCGTCGCTATCCCATCGACGATTAAAAAAGGTTGAAACTGGAACTCCAAATTGAGTTGCAACATCAATGATTCTCTTTGTTTCATTGAAATCTCTGCCCATAGGTTTATCTACGACAGTCGGAATACCTGCTTCAAGTGCTGCGATAGCTTGTTCAGCGTGAACAATATTTGCAGATGCCACAACGACAAGATCTAACCGTTGAGATAGCAACTCTTGCATCGTTGAAACTACCACCGCTTGTGGAAAATCCTCTAGCGCGTGAGCGGCGCGGGTTGGGTTTGAGGTTAGAACCGCTGCTACTTCATAGCCGCACCCTTTGAGTAATGGTGCGTGAAAGTAACGACCAGCTAATCCGTACCCAGCAATACCAACCCGCAAACTCATAGTTATGAGTTCTGCAACTTAGAAGGCCACCAAACTTTTCCACCAATGTCATGGACAAGCGCAGGTACCAAAATTGTTCGAACGATCAAGGTATCTAACAAGACACCAAAGGCGACGGCAAAACCTAATTCAGCCAAGAACACTAACGGCAGAACACCTAGAACAGCAAAGGTGGCCGCAAGGACTATTCCGGCCGAAGTGATCACTCCTCCTGTAACCGTTAAACCCTTGATAACGCCAGCACGTGTGCCAATCTTGGCACTTTCCTCACGGACGCGAGTCATCAAGAAGATGTTGTAATCAATACCAAGTGCAACCAGGAAGATGAAGGCAAACAATGGGAAGGAGGTATCAGCTCCTTTAAACCCAAAGATATTTTCAAAAACCAGTTGACATGCACCAAGTGTTGCAAAGAATGAGAGGACAACTGTTCCAAGTAACAAGGCCGCCGACAAAATGCTTCGAAGCAACAGACCCAGGATCAATGTGATCAGAAGGAGAACAATAGGAATAATCGTTCTGTTATCTCGATTAGCAGAGACATCTGTATCAAAGGCAACTGCAGTGCTGCCACCAACCAGAATGCCTGGATCGATCGCATGAACAGCTTTTCTAATATCTGGAATGACATCGCGAGCTTCAACTGAATCAGGATTGAGCGCAAGGGTTGCATTCAAAATCACTGCACCATCTACCTCTTTAATTGCAGGCAATGGTCGACCCGGAATTACCTGCGACACTCGAGTTGGCTCAACTGATGAAACCCCTTCAACACCCATAAGCGCTGCAGAGACTGGATCAATTAACTCCTTGCGGACAACAACCTCTGTTGGTTGACCAGAACCACCCGGGAAGTGCTCCCCAAGTAGTTCAAGACCAACAACTGAATCAGGTCGTTGTGTAAATGCATCGGCTGTAGATAAACCCTTTGCATTTAATGTGGTTGAAAAACCGGCAAGAATCGCAAGTGCTCCCGCGGTAACGATCCATAACTTACGAGGACGCTTTTCTACCGCGGTTCCAATCTTTGCCCAGGTACCTGTCAACTGCGCATTGACATCATCATTGCGAGGAATTCGCGGCCAGAAAATCCAACGCCCGAAGGCAACGAGCAAAGCAGGAAGCAAGGTAAGAATTGTTACCATTGCTGCAGCAATACCGATTGCACCAACTGGACCTAAACCACGGTTTCCAGAAAGATCACTGAGAAGTAAAACCAGCAACGCTGCAATTACAGTCGCACCTGATGCCAGAATTGGTTCAAATACGCCTTTGTAGGCAGCTTTCATCGCTTGCGCAGGATGATCATGGTGATGGAGCTCTTCACGATACCGAGAAATCAACAGCAAGGCATAATCCGTTGCCGCACCCAAAACCAACACCGACAAAATTCCTTGTGACTGACCATTTAGATCGATGAAATCATTTTTTGTCAGCAGATAGACAAGTCCACCTGCAGTCGACAACGCAATCACCGCTGCAAATAAAGGCAAGATCCAAAGAAATGGTGAGCGATACACAACAATCAAAATGATTGAAACAACGCCAAGGGTTGTGAGCAGAAGTGAAGAGTCAATTCCCTCAAATGCTCCAAACAAATCTCCCAGCAGAGCACCGATTCCGGTCACATTGGAGGTTAGTCCGACACTCTTGGCAAACTCAGAAGAGTCCTCACGAAGTGTTTCAATTACTTCAGGAAGAGCTGGCTTATTGTTTGGCAGCAGATCTGTTGCAATATCAGATTTAAAGGGAAGGTTTACTAACAACGCCTTGCCATCTTGGGATGGGAATGCGTAAATCTGTTCACCTGGAGTCAGATACTTTGAGATAGGAACATCTGTGCCGATAATCTTCTTTGGGCCCAACTGCGCAAGATGTTCATTGAGCGCTGCGATTTTTTCTGGATTTACTTCACCCAAGTACAGAACCAAGGTTGGAAGATTTTGATTCGCATCAGCGTTAAATTTCGCAATGATCTTTGCCGCCTGCGTCGATTCGGCGCTATCTGGCAAAAATGCTGAGTTGTCATTCTCTTGAACCGTTGAGAGTTTTCCGAATAGTGGGCCAAAAACACCACTGGCTCCGATCCATAGGAAAATCACGAGGATGGCGTATACGAGTGGACGACGACTCTTTTTACTCAATGTGCTGGACACGTAGGTGGACCTTTCAGCCTTCAAAAGGCCTCATGGCCCTCAATTGGTTAGGTGGCGATCCTACCTTTAGGCTATGGGTGTGCCCCTATTGGAAACTCCTTCAGACTCGGCGATCGCTCTCTCTCGCCATGGATTGGTCGAGTACCAAAAGGCTTGGGAGTCTCAGCGAGCTATTCATCAAGATGTCGTTGATGGAAAACGCCCTAATACTTTGTTGCTGCTGGAGCATCCATCAGTTTTTACAGCTGGTCGTAGAACGGATGACTCAGAAAGACCCACTGATGGAACCCCAGTTATTGATGTAGATCGTGGTGGTCGAATTACCTGGCATGGCCCTGGACAACTAGTGGGATATCCCATTGTGAAGTTATTGAAACCAACAGAGCTGGTTGGATTTGTCAGAGAGATCGAAGCTGGACTCATTGCGGTCTGTTCTGATTTGGGCCTAGAAACTCAACGCATCGATGGACGCTCTGGTGTGTGGGTTCGCGATACTCAAGGGGACCGTAAGATCGCAGCTATCGGAATTCGTGTTGCAAAGGGTGTAACGATGCATGGTTTTGCACTCAACGTTAATCCCGACTTATCGGCCTTTAAGAGCATAATTCCTTGTGGCATTTCAGATGCCGATGTCACATCTTTGGAGATCGAATTACAGCGTTTGATTACGATTGATGAGGTTGCTCCATTGGTTGAACGACACATATTCGAATCATTGAAAAGAGTGAGCGCATGACGATGGCACCAGAAGGACGCAAGCTCCTGCGCATTGAAGCACGTAACGCATTGACTCCAATAGAGCGCAAGCCAGAGTGGATCAAGACACGCGCCAACATGGGGCCTGAATACACTCGTTTGCGATCTTTAGTTAAGAGTGAAGGTCTGCACACAGTGTGCCAAGAAGCGGCCTGTCCAAATATCTTTGAATGTTGGGAAGATAAAGAGGCCACCTTCTTAATCGGTGGTGATCGCTGTACTCGACGTTGCGATTTCTGCAACATTGATACTGGTAAACCACTTCCGATCGATCGTGAAGAGCCTCGCAAAGTTGCTGAATCTGTTAAATCCATGGGTCTTCGCTATGCAACCATCACTGGTGTTACTCGCGATGATCTCGAAGATGAAGGTTCGTGGTTGTACGCCGAAACTATTCGAGTTGTACATGAACTCAACCCTGGTACCGGTGTAGAAATGTTGGCACCTGATTTCAACGCCAAGCCAGAGCTGCTGAATCCAATCTTTGAAACCCGGCCTGAGGTCTTCGCCCATAACCTTGAAACTGTTCCTCGAATCTTCAAGCAGATTCGTCCTGCATTTACCTACGAAAAATCACTTAAGGTCATAGGCATGGCCCAAGATTTTGGGTTGATTACAAAATCTAATTTAATTCTTGGTCTTGGTGAAACACGTGAAGAGATTTCTCAAGCACTGGTTGATTTGCATAACGCAGGTTGCGACCTAATCACGATTACTCAATATCTGCGCCCAACAAATAAGCACCATCCGGTAGAGCGGTGGGTAAAGCCTCAAGAGTTCGTCGAGTTAGCCCAAGAAGCAGAGCAGGTTGGTTTTCTCGGGGTAATGAGTGGTCCTTTGGTTCGTTCCTCCTATCGTGCCGGCCGCTTATATAAGCAAGCGATGGAAAAGAAATCTGCACGTGGCTGATCTTGTTTACCCTCCTGTAATCACTCTGGTCAAGGGTTTTTGGAAGTACCTGGGATTTCAATTTGATTTTCAGGGTCAAGAGAATATTCCCCGTAAAGGTGGAGCAATCCTCGCAATTAATCATGTGAGTTATTTGGATTTTGCAATAGCTGGAACAGGTGCACTACCGGTCAAACGGTATGTCCGCTTTATGGCTAAGAAAGAGATCTTTGATAACAAGATCGCTGGACCACTTATGCGCGGGATGCACCACATCAATGTTGATCGCAGTAATGGTTCAGCTTCTTTTGTTGCGGCACTACGGGCTCTGAAAGCTGGAGAGATAATTGGAATCTTTCCTGAAGGAACAATCTCTACCAGTTTTGAAATCAAGGGGTTGAAATCAGGTGCAGTTCGACTTGCGGCAGGAGCTGGTGTTCCAATTATTCCCACCATCGTGTGGGGTGGTCAGCGTGTATATACAAAAGGGGTGAAGCCAAACTTCAAGCGAGGCAAGACCCCTGTGACGGTGAGTTTCGGTGAAGTGATTCACTATTCAAAAGACGTCGATGTTGAGGCGGCGGAATTACATTTACGACAAGTGATGACCTCGATGCTTCATGAAGTTCAGGAAAAGTACCCTGATAGCCATGCGGGCCAGCGTTGGGCACCAGTTCGTCTTGGTGGAACCGCTCCCGCGCCACTAAACTGATCTCATGTTTAAGAGAAAAGCAAAAGAAAAGAAGATCAAGACCCCTCGATTCCAGACCTTCCGTGATGCATACACAGTAACCAAGCAGGTAAAACCGTGGATCACGATCGCGCTGATAGGGATCTTTGCTGTTTCGTGGGCGATTGGAATCGGAATCGGCGCAGTCCTTGGACATCCGTATTACTTCGGATTTATCTTCTTTCCTTTGGCTCTTCTTATAACCCTATTATTCTTTACACGTCAGGCTGGAACTGCGGCATACACATCTATTGAAGGCCAGATTGGTGCAGGCGCAAGTGTTTTGATGGCGATTCGTAAAGGCTGGACAACTACTCCTGCGGTAGCGGTTACTAGAAACCAGGACATGGTTCACCGCAGTGTTGGACGTGCCGGAATTGTATTAACTGGTGAAGGATCTAACGCGGTTCGCCAGATGCTTGCTGATGAACGCAAAAAGGCCGAACGGTTCGCACCTGGTGTTCCCATCACCGAAATTCTCGTTGGTAGCGAAGATGGTCGAGTGCCAATTCGTAAACTTCAAAAGCACATGCGCCGACTTCCAAAGAAGTTAACACCACATCAAATGCGTGAGGTTCGTGCACGTCTTAAGGCTGTTGGTGGAATGTCTATGCCTATCCCAAAGGGGCCAATGCCAACCCGCGCTCCCAAGATCCGCTAAGTATTAGTTAACTGCCTTAGCTCTCGTCAAGACCGTTCCGCTAAATCGTTCATGCATTCCTCTGCCATCTTCATCAAAGGTGATTGCAAAAATAACGGTAACTAATAGAGCTGATCTGATGAGGGCTTGAACTGGAGTGATCGCTCCCCCGTCGGCAAAGCGCATGATCTTAATTCCAAAAATTCGGTGCCCTAGTGAGGCCCCTTGTAAGGCTGACAAGATTGCGACCTCGGCAAAGAAGAGAGCTAAGACGGTCCAAGAACGATTGGGGGCCATCTTGCCGAGGCCACCAGCTGAGGCGGCAACAATGAAGTAACAGGCCAACCAATCAACCATCAAGGCTGACATGCGACGACCAAGCGTGACACGGGTGAATTGGGCGCTCATGTGACAAGCCTAACCCTCAAACTCCTCAGACGTAACATGAATTTAACAAGCGGGTTATGCCATTTTCACCATGTGGACCTAGGGTTCAACTACGTAAAAGCGTCAGAAACTCAATGATGAGGGGTCTGCGCATCACATGTGAAATTGGGAGAAGCATGTTTAAGAACGCAGCAGAAATTTTTGCTTACATAAAGAAAGAGGATGTCAAACTCGTTGATGTTCGCTTTACAGATTTGCCAGGTATTCAGCATCACTTCAACGTTCCAGTTGAATCATTTGATGAAGCTGTATTTACCGATGGCCTAATGTTTGACGGTTCCTCAATTCGAGGTTTCCAGACAATCAATGAGTCAGATATGAAACTGCTACCAGTTCCAGAGTCTGCATACATCGATCCATATCGTAAAGAAAAAACCCTCATCATTATTTTTTCTGTTCACAATCCAGTTGATAACACGCCATACAGCCGCGATCCTCGTGGAGTCGTAGCGCGTGCCGTGGATTACATGCGTTCATTAGGAATCGCAGACACTGCATTCTTCGCGCCAGAGGCTGAGTTCTACGTCTTTGACAGTGTTCGCTTCAAGACAGGAATCAACTCAGCTGTTCACGAGATCGAGTCATACGAAGGTGCTTGGAATACAGGTGTTGAGTACGATGCTGATGGAACACCTAACCGCGGCTACCGTACACGTGTTAAGGGTGGCTACTTCCCTGTCTCGCCAACGGATCAGTTTGCAGATCTTCGCGATGAAATGGTGATGCAGCTGGGCAAGGTAGGACTACTTGTTGAACGTTCACACCATGAGGTAGGAACAGCTGGTCAGATGGAGATCAACTACCGCTTTACAGACATTCTTTCTGCAGGTGATGATGTAATGAAGTTTAAGTACGTCATTCGCAACACCGCATGGCAAGGTGGAAAGACCGCAACATTCATGCCAAAGCCACTCTTCGGAGATAACGGTTCAGGTATGCACGTTCACCAATCACTATGGAAAGATGGAAAGCCACTGTTCTTCGAAGCAGGTACATACGGCGATCTTTCAGATATGGCACGTTGGTACATCGGTGGTCTTTTGAAGCACGCACCATCTCTACTCGCGTTCACGAACCCAACGGTGAACTCTTACCGTCGCTTAGTTCCAGGGTACGAGGCACCTGTAAACCTTGTTTACTCAGCTCGTAACCGCTCTGCTTGTATCCGTATCCCAATTACCGGATCCAATCCCAAGGCAAAGCGCATCGAATTCCGTTGCCCAGATCCATCATCAAACCCATACCTAGCCTTCGCAGCGATGTTGATGGCGGGACTTGATGGAATCATGAACAAGATCGAACCACCTGCCCCAGTTGATAAGGATCTATATGAACTAGAAGGCGAAGAGGCTGCAGCAATTCCTCAGGTTCCTGGATCATTGGATCAAGTACTCAACAACCTCGAAAAGGATCATGACTTCCTTACACGTGGTGGAGTTTTTGCTAAGGATCTTATTGATACCTGGATCGCGTTCAAGCGTAAGGAAGAGGTCGACTATGTCCGACTACGTCCACACCCAGCTGAGTTCGAACTGTATTTCGACATCTAAGTCATATGTAATGTAATAAATCCGTTCAGACAAAACCCGTCCTTTAAAGGGCGGGTTTTGTCTTTTACTTTTTCGCTAAAACTTTGAAAAGGATCGCTGACGACAGCGCACTCACAACAGAGGCAACGATGACCGCCAGAACTGCGATATCTTGAGTCTGTGCATCTTTAAAGGCAAGGTTTGCGATAAAAATCGCTACTGTAAACCCAATTCCAGCGGCACTTCCTGTTGCTAGTAAGGATGAGTTGGTAGCACCTTCTGGAAAATCAGCCACCTTCAGCCGCTTTGCTGCAATGGATGCAAGAAGCACACCCAGTGGTTTACCTAAAACTAGTCCAAAGAAAATACCCCAAGCAATAACAGATTGGGAGGCACCTTTAATGGAATCGGTAGTAATAACAACTCCTGTATTTGCAAAGGCAAAGATCGGTACTACAAAAAAGGTGCTGATTGGATGAAACTTTAACTCCAACCATTCAATGATTGAAACTGAACCATCATCAATATCTTCGACTCTAGTACTTTTACGAGGAATATTAGGGGTCATTAACCCAAGAATCACGCCAGCCAAAGTTGGGTGTACGCCTGTTTTGTACAAAGAGAACCAGAGCGTGAAGGCAAAGAGCGAGTAAATAAGGATTGAAGCTACCCCTACTCTTTTCAACCAAATTATGGCGAAAATGCTCAGCAAACCAGCTGCAAGCCAGGAGAAGTTAATTCCGGTGGAATAAACAAAAGCAATGATCAAGATCGCACCAATGTCATCAATTACAGCCAAAGCTAAGAGAAATGAGCGAAGCGATGCCGCCACAGATGGGCCAATCATCGTTAACAAACCAACTGCCAATGCAATATCGGTTGCAACAGGTACTCCCCAACCGCCTGGAGCTTCTCCACCAGCGATACCTAAGTAAATTAGTGCTGGAATAGCCATGCCGCCAATCGCCGCAACAAATGGCAACATCGCTTTCTTTAATGACGCAAGGTGGCCAGTTGTGAGTTCGCGCTTAATCTCCAACCCAACAACAAAGAAAAAGATGCTCATAAAAAGGTAGTTGATCACCTTGAGAATTGAGAGATCTAACAGGTACCAGTCTGCACCGATTGAGAGGTGAAAATCTAGTGATGAGAAGTAATGATCAGAAAGTGGTGAGTTTGCAATCAATAAACCGAATACGGAGGCTGCAACGATAAGTAAGCCGCTTGTTGATTCGCGATTGAGAAAATCGCGAAGTGGGGATATCCGACGGCTCATGTTCGTACTCTAACTGAGCAAGCTCTCCTGTGCCTTGATTTTTCGAGCTGACAAAATTATGTGGCCAAAAAAGCCGATTACTAGGGCGAAGATTACGCCGATATTGGAGTACGCCCATGCGCCATCCTTCCCACCAATAAAGTGCAATAAGTACCCCTGCCATTCCAACCAAGGCGCAAAGGTGTTAGTAACAAAGCCCCAACCAATAATCGAACCAACACACATCAAAAGTATTGAACCCTTATTAACAGAACCATATAGGCCATTGGAATCAAAGAGATCCTTCTCTGAATATGCCTTCTTGCGCATGGCAACATCAGCAACAAATATTGAAGACCAAACCGCCACTGGTACACCAAGAGTTATCAGGAAGCCTTGGAAAGGATAAAAGAAATTATCTGCTACCCAAACTATATAAATAGTTCCCGCAAGCATGATGGCCGAGTCAATAATGGCTGCTTGATATCGCTTAATTGGAACGCCGATCGAAACTAGCGCGAGTCCAGATGAGTAAAGATCCAAAATCGCACCTCCTACTAAGCCTAATATTGCTACCAGTGCGAAGGGAATTAGGTACCAAGTTGGCAGCATGGTAGTTAGCGCACCTATGGGATCCATTGAGATCGCATCGCTTAGCTCTTTACTGCTTCCAGATAAAGCTGCCCCGTAAATTACTAAAATTATAGGAACAATCGAAGCCCCTGTGACGGTCCAACCAACCACCGCTTTGCTAGAAACTGAACGAGGTAAATAGCGAGAGTAATCTGCTGCAGCGTTAACCCATCCCAGGCCAATGCCAGTCACGCCAAAAATTATTGCACCGATGAAACTTTGGAATGAGCCATCCGGAATTTGGTTAATTGTACTCCAATTGACATTATCAAGAGTCAAGGTGATGTACACCAATGTCATGACAACTGTGATGATGGTTAATAGTTTTTGGAGTTTCATAATTACTTGAAACCCTAAAACTCCTCCTACCACGGTTAAGGAAACCGCGACAATAAATCCAAGAATCAATGCGAGATTGATATCTACTCCCCCGATACGAGAGAACACCGTTCCTGTTGCAAGCGTTGCTAGCGAGACTAAGACCGTTTCCCATCCCACGAAGATCATGTAGGAAAGCGCCCCCGGAAGTACGCTGCCCTTAACACCAAAAGATGCCCGCGACACAACCATGGTTGGCGCATTGGATCTTTTTCCAGCGAGTGAGCTAATACCCACCAATAGGAAGGATCCGATTGTTCCAATGAAGGCAGCTGCCGTTGCTTGTCTAAATGAGATTCCAAACCCTAAAAAGAAGGCTCCGTAGGAAAGGGCAAGCAATGAAACATTGGCCCCGGCCCAAGGCCAGAACAAGGAACGGGCCTTTCCAGATCGTTCAGACTCTGCAATTACATTGGGGCCGTTGATCTCGACATCAATCGCCGGCATTTTATCTTTTATCCTTCTTAAGATTTACAAAGTATCCAATAGCGAAGATCAGTAGAAACACAGCGAGAACAACCGCTCCGACTGAAAACTCGGCTTTTTCTGCCTCATCACTTATAGGCATCGGAGATTGATCCTCAGCATAATCAGGTGAGGCATTGAAGGTGTATTCACCCTCAATGACATGACCATCGTCGCCAACTACTCGATACTTAACAGTGAAGGCTCCGGGAGCACTTTGTCCTGAAATCTTGGTGGTGATTCGACCGCCGCTGATGATGACATCCTCGTAACTCACAGCAATACCTGTTGAATCAATAACTTCAAGCGAGTTAACCACTTCTCCATCAAGGGTTTGCAGCTCTCCACTGAATTCAATCCACACCTGAGTTGGAATTGGATTCACATTGGAAAATTGCTCTGGGAATGAACTCACGATTTCCACGTGTGCAGCAGCGTGAGGGGTTGTCGCAAAAGCCAGAAACCCAAGAAACAAAACACTTATAAATTTGCGCATACTGGCGATCTTAATCAAGAAAGAAGTCAAGTAAGAAATCCTTGGTTCCAGGTGTTACTGAATATTTTTCTAGATCAGTAATTCCTGCACTCGCAAGCAATATATCATCAACAAAGAAATTACCCGTACACTCCTTCGCATCTCGATTGAAAATCACATACGCGGCATCTGCCAAAATCTCTGGCGTGCGACCAGCTGATGCATCAATACCCGGAATCATCTGAAGTGCTGCGGTATCTATAACTGTGCGAGGCCACAGTGCATTAACTCCGATTCCGTCACGCTTGAACTCTTCAGCCATACCTAGAACACACATACTCATTCCATACTTTGCCATCGTGTATGCCACATGGTTCTTAAACCAAATCGGTTTCATAGAAAGTGGAGGAGAAAGGTTGAGAATGTGCGGATTCCGACCATCCGCTGCTGACTTACGTAAATGAGGTAGCGCAGCTTGCGACGTTAGGAAAGTTCCGCGAACATTTACATCAAACATCAAGTCAAAACGCTTAGCTGGTGTCTGATCGGTTCGAGTTAGGTTAATGGCACTGGCGTTATTCACCAGAATATCGATGCCACCAAAGGTCTCTGCTGCTTGTGCCACCGCCGCTTCGATCTGAGTCTCGTCGCGCAGATCGCATTGAATCGCTAGCGCTGTGCCACCTGCGGCTTCTATTTCAGCGGCCGCAGTATGGATTGTGCCCGGAAGTTTAGGGTTGGGATCAGAAGTCTTGGCGGCAATTGCAATTGATGCACCATCTCGTGCGGCTCGAAGTGCGATCGCCAAACCGATTCCGCGGGAACCGCCCGTTATGAAGACTCTCTTTCCAGCTAATGACATTTACTTACCCTTCTTAGACATGAACTTCATGAAGGCTTCCATAGCCTCATCAGATTGCAAAGCCATTGCAAAGATTTCAAATTCTGCCTTCATCACAACTGCTACGGAATCATGATTGCGAGCTTTTAAGAGTGCCTTAGTGTTAATGATCGCTTGCGGTGGTTGTTCGGCAATCTGTGCAGCAATCTCGATCGCGTGCGCCAATGGGTCGGGATCATTTGCAGTAACTAAGCCCATCTGTATCGCCGAGTCGGTATCAAAACTTTCGCCGGTCATGAAGATTCTGGCCGCTCTTTGGTAACCAACCAGTTGTGGGAATAGGTAACTTGAGCCTGCTTCGGGAACCAACCCAAGGGATGCAAATGGCATTGAAAACTTAGCTGTTGGTCCGGCAATTACAACATCGCAGTGCAACAACATGGTGGTTCCAACACCCACGGCATTTCCCTTAACCGCTGCCAATAATGGTTTTGGAAACTCTAAAAGCGCAGCTAAGAATTGAGCTACCTCTGAATCTTCAGATGTAGGTGGGTTGTTCATAAAATCCATGATGTCGTTACCCGCAGTGAAGTTCTCCCCTGATGCGGTCAACACAACCGCCCGAACTTCAAAATCCCCCGCAGCATCATTAAGTCCCTTAGCTAATCCTGCATACATCGATCGAGTCAGGGCGTTCATTTTTTCTGGACGGTTGAAGGTGAGGGTTAGCACTCTATTTTCGAGGCTGCTCAAGATTTCGCTCATTTGCGCATCTTATGGGGTGACCTGAGAAAAAAAGAAGTGCAGAATAGGAACACGCGGAGAGGCGGACAGAATGGCACGTGACATCACAATCTCAACAAGAGAGTTAACCCCCTTTGAACAATTGGTTTTAGAGCTGGTCTGCGAAGGCAAATCTAACGCTGCCATCGCATCTCAAACTTCCCACAGTGAAAAAGTTATAGAAAACACTGTTAGCCGAAGTGCTCAAGTTTTTGGGATCAAATCTGATGGTGAAACAAATTTGAGGGTGCTTCTTGCCCTTGCTTACCGAACCCATTATGGGGATTCTGCTTTTGATAAATTGAATGTCCCATGTTCTCACTTTGAAATCGGAGTTGATGGGAAAGCTATGTGTAATCGTCACATCGATTGAGAATGCGATGTACACGCGTTTGAGTGTTATCTCTAATCACTACCTCACAGAGAGGTAGCACTTAAGAATTTAGGATCTCTTTCTTCTAAACGGAGTAGAAATACCTTGTATTGATTATTTGATTCAATACTCAAGAGGAGAGAGAAGATTATGAAACGTAGAACTTTTGACAGATTAGTCTCATTTGTTGGTATTGGCCTAGCGGTAGTGCTCTTTATTTTCGCTGGCCTGCTGAACTTCGGAGCAGGATTTGCAAATGATAATGTCCAAAACCAGTTGAAAAATCAAAACATTGCTTTCCCAGAGGAAGCAGGATTACCTGAAAATACTAAGGATCAACTTGTTAAGTGGGCCGGAATGCAGGTAGTTACCGGTGATATGGCACGAGATTACTCAGATTTGTACATTCTTGAACATATGAATGCATCAGCTGCAGCGGTTATGGGTAAGCCTGCAACATACTCCGAGGTCTCTGGTATCTATATGGGTCTTGTGCGAGGCGGTAGCACCGATGAAGCAAAGATTAAGCAGTATGGAGATCTCCGCCAAACTCTCTTTATGGGAAACACTCTCCGTGGAATGCTGCTACAAGCTTATGCATTTGGAACCTTTGGAGTGATCGCAGGATATGCAGCTCTTGCATCACTGTTGGGAGGAGTTCTCTTTCTTGTATTAGGAATAGCTGGATTGGCACATATTCGTCGCACTCCTGAGGATGCGATGATTTAACCCCCAACTCTCCGTGAGGGGTTAAAAAAAGCGCCCCTGGGATTATCCCAGGGGCGCTTTCCTTTACTGTTTTTCTAGATACTTAGCGATCTATCTTTCCTGAAATGAAATCCTCAGTCTTTGTATGAGCTGCCTCATCTGTGTACTGAGTTGGAGGGGTCTTCATGAAGTAGCTAGATGGTGAAAGCAACGCTCCACCAATCTTGCGATCAAGACCGATCTTTGCACAGCGAAGCGCATCGATGATTACACCAGCTGAGTTTGGTGAATCCCAAACTTCCAACTTGTACTCAAGGTTAAGAGGAACATCACCAAAAGCGCGGCCTTCGAGGCGAACGTAGGCCCACTTGCGATCATCTAGCCATGGAATGTAATCCGATGGACCGATGTGAACATTCTTCTCACCAAGATCGTGGTGTAGTTGAGATGTAACCGAGTTTGTCTTTGAAATCTTCTTGGACTCTAGACGATCACGCTCGAGCATGTTCTTGAAGTCCATGTTTCCACCAACATTGAGCTGGTAGGTGCGGTCTAGGTGAACACCGCGATCCTGGAATAACTTAGCCATGATGCGGTGAGTGATAGTCGCACCAACTTGGCTTTTAATGTCATCTCCAACGATTGGAAGTCCAGCATCTGCAAACTTCTTTTCCCAGACAGGATCTGAAGCAATAAATACTGGAAGTGCATTGACAAATGCGCATCCTGCATCAATCGCACACTGTGCGTAGTACTTTGCAGCGGTTTCTGAGCCTACTGGTAGGTAGCAAATCAAGACATCAACCTGCTCATCCTTCAGTGCTTGGACCACATCAACAGCTGGTGCATCTGATTCTTTAATTGTCTCGCGGTAGTACTTTCCGAGACCATCATTTGTAACACCACGAAGAACTGGGACACCAGTCTTTGGGACATCACTAAATTTAATTGTGTTGTTCTCGCTTGCCCAAATTGCATCTGCAAGATCGAGTCCAACCTTCTTTGCATCCACATCAAAGGCAGCAACAAACTTGATGCTAGAGATGTGGTATCCCCCAACAACAGCGTGCATAAGACCTGGGATCTCTTGATCAACAGCAGCGTTCTTGTAGTACTCAACGCCCTGAACTAATGAGTTAGCGCAGTTTCCAACGCCAACGATTGCAACACGGATGTCGCCTTTACCGGTTGTGATATTCACTCTATTTCCTCTCGGTTTTGATCATGTCTTCCAGCCAAGCGATCTCTCGATCAGCTGTCTCCAGTGAATGACGTCGCCACTCCTCCAGATATTTGTCGATACCAAC
>JBEANK010000004.1:0-18163 GCA_041165485.1 Actinomycetota bacterium
CAGTTTTTGCCAGGCTGATCTTTCAAAAGTTGTTGGAAGTTCATATCGAGTCAAGAGATCTCGATGCATTTGTACAGTCTGTGCATCAATCAAAGATCTGGCCGAAGCTAGCTCTGCGATGAAAACCATACCGATAGCAACTGCTTCACCATGGCGCATCTGATACTTGGAGAACTTTTCAATCGCATGTCCTAGCGTGTGTCCGTAATTGAGCGCTTCACGTGCAAAACTCTCTTTGAAATCAGCGGAAACCACAGTTGCCTTTACGGTAACGGCGCGAGTAATTAGATCAAGCAACGCAGTTGTATTTGATACAAGTGATGATGCATCGCACTGTGCCGCAACTTTCAGAATCTCAGGATCGGCTATAAATCCACATTTAATGACCTCAGCCATCCCAGCTGAGATATCTCGCGCTGAAAGGGTCTCTAAAAATGAAGGATCAACGATTACCGATAATGGTGAATGGAATGCGCCTATGAGGTTCTTTCCGTACTCTGAATTGATTCCGGTTTTTCCACCAACTGATGCATCAACCATGCCCGCTAGTGATGTTGGAACAGCGATCCAATCAACACCTCGCAGCCAGGTTGCCGCAGCAAAGCCAGTTAAATCGGTGATCGCTCCCCCACCGATTCCTACAAGCAAATCAGAACGGGTAAAGCCAGCAGCTCCTAGCCAATTCCAGAGATTGAGCAGTACACCGGAACTTTTTCCATCTTCTCCATCGGGAACTTCAAAGACATGAAGATCACAATCAAGGCTCTTAAGAGCAAATAGATCCGGTGAATACTGCGCAGAGACAATAATGGCAACACGTGTACGGTTGTGAATCTGTTCAATCAGAACCGAACTCCAATCGCACCCTATTAGTACTTCGTAATCATGCTCTGCGGAAACTTTTACGGTATTCATGAAAGGCTCTTTTCAATCTCAGAGATGATCGCTTCAACACTCATGTCATCAACCTTAATACTCACATCAGCTAAAGCCTCATATATCGGACGACGTTTATCGCTAAGCGCCTGCCATTGTGCGCGAGGATTTCCCAGAAGTAAGGGGCGATCACGATTAAAGCCAACCCGAGGAGCCGCCGTTGCAAGTGATACATCCAAAAAGATAACTGTCGATTCCGATGAGTTGATCTGCTGTTGCGCCTGTTCAGAGATCGGCGCACCGCCTCCCAAACTTATAACAACATCATTCAATGTTAATACGTGTTTTAAGGTTTCTAATTCAACTGCTCGAAAATGTGGCTCACCATCGACAACAAAAATATCGGTGATCGCCTTACCTTCACGCTCTTCAATGAGTTGATCAGTGTCAATAAAATCAAGAGCAAGCACCTTAGCTAGCGCTGCACCAACTGTGCTTTTTCCAGAACCCGGTGCGCCTATCAGCACTACTCTTTTCATAAAGAAACTCTTACTTGAAGTTCAAAGAGGCGATGTAAGACTCAAAGTTGCGACGTGTTTCTGTCACTGAGTCGCCACCAAACTTTTCAAGTACAGCTTCAGCCAAGACAAGTGCAACCATTGCTTCTGCGACAACACCTGCTGCGGGTACCGCACACACATCTGATCGCTGATTAATCGCCTTAGCCGCTTCTCCCGTTGATACATCAATGGTATCTAGCGCTTTAGGAACGGTAGAGATTGGCTTCATGGCAGCTCTTACGCGCAAGATTTCTCCATTAGACATTCCGCCTTCAGTACCACCAGCTCGATCTGTGCGACGAACAATCTTTCCTGAAGAGTTCTTTTCAATCTCATCATGGGCGACAGAACCTCTGCGGGTTGCTGTTTCAAAACCATCTCCGATTTCAACACCCTTAATCGCCTGAATTCCCATAACCGCTCCAGCTAACTTTGAATCCAAACGTCGATCCCAATGAACATGTGAGCCCAGTCCAGGCGGCATATTAAATGCAAGTACCTCAACAACACCACCGAGGGTGTCTCCATCGCGATGTGCCTTTTCAATTTCAGCGATCATTGATTGGCTAGTCACAGAATCGGCGCAACGAACAGGATCGGCATCTATCTGCTTCATATCCCCTGCTGCTGGAAGAGCTGTGTCTTCAGGAACACGAACTGAACCAATTGAAAGCACATGACTCAAAATAGTTATGCCTACGCTTTGCTCAAGGAAGTTTCGTGCAACCGCACCGAGTGCAACTCGAGCGGCGGTTTCGCGAGCACTTGCTCTTTCAAGAATTGGACGAGCATCATCAAAATCATATTTCTGCATACCTACAAGATCTGCATGTCCAGGACGCGGACGGGTTAAAGGTGCGTTTCGTCCAAGATCCTTAATCTCATCCTCAGGGACGGGATCGGCGGACATAACTTTTTCCCACTTAGGCCACTCAGAGTTACCCACTTGAATCGCTATGGGACCACCTTGAGTTAAGCCCAAACGAACTCCACCTAAAATTGTTACCTTGTCAGCTTCAAAGTTTTGTCGTGCTCCGCGACCTACGCCTAAACGGCGACGTTCAAGATGGTAATCAATATCAGCGGTAGTCACCTTCACTGAGGCAGGAATACCTTCAACGATCGCACTCAGTGCCTGACCATGTGACTCACCAGCTGTTAACCAACGCATGTGCTTATTGTGACAGATACCTGCGCTATCTCGTCGCCAAATAAAGCGCTAAGCCCACAAAAATACTGGGAGCCAAAGGTAATTTCCTCACCATCATCTGATTCTTCAGGGTAAGGATCAATACATGGATAGTTGCGACGCCAAGTAGATATGAAAAGAATGTTAAAGATGAAAATTCTCGATCTGAGTTGAATGCCAGAACTATTAGGCACAGGAGTTTTACATCGCCCATGCCCATTCCACATAGGTTAAGGGTGAGAACAATCAGAAAAGAGCTCACTAACCGCGAAATCGAGCCCAGGCCATTTACTGCAATGAAGGGTGCTAAACCTAGAAAGAGTAGCCACAGATAAATATTGGGGATTTTGAAACTCTTGCTATCGGCCAGTGAAATAGGAATTGCAGCCAAAGAAAGTATAAAGAGCACACCATTAGATTAGGTGAGTTTCATCCTCACAATTTATGGGTGTGGATTAACCAAGGTGATCTAGAGCCGCTGTGCGCATGAGGCCGTACATCTCAGATCGATTAACTGAAAGTTGCGCGAATATTTCGACTTGAGAGATTGCTTGATGTATCAGCAGATCCAATCCATCAATAACCTTTGCACCAGAATTTATCCAGCATTGTGCAAGAACGGTTGGCCATGGATGATACAAAACTTCAAACAGAACGCCTTGAGGTGATTTAAGCGCTGACTCAAATTGATCCGCAACATATGCAGGAGTCGTGTTGATCACCAAATCTGCGATGTTGATGTGAGAATCAGTTTCCCACGGCAGACATGTAACTTTTCGAGCAGCTGCTGTGTTCATCTGAGCTACACGTTCTGGGTTTCTGTTCAGAACAATGATATTTTCAGCGAGTTCAGATACTGCCGCCACCGCTGCCCGAGCAGTTGCACCTGCTCCAATTATCAAACAGTTTTCAACCTTACTTATTCCATACCCCAATAGTGCGTACTTAAAACCCTCAACATCTGTACTAGTGAGATTCCATCCGGTACCGGAGCGAACAAGGGTATTTCCTCCAGATATTTTCTTCGCAATCTGACTAACATCATGTGCAACACCAAGTGCCTCTTCTTTGAGCGGCATCGTCAACGACAATGCATCTTTTGTGGTGGTCGACAAAAAGGTAGCGAGATCCCCTGACTTGACTTCGATTGCTTCGTATTCACCTTCAATTCCTAAATGCTTGTACGCAACGATGTGCAACAACGGACTTAATGAATGGCTTATGGGCGAACCTAAAACAGCTGCATGTATCAATTAAACGCACCCGCCTTCCGGTTCTTGGTATACAAAACTTTCCACGTATTGAACTCTTCGATACTCGATGTGAAGCGGGTATCCCCTGGGGCAACTGTAATGAAATACAACCAGTCGCCGGGTGCTGGTTTTAACGCCGCAGCGATTGCCGCACTTCCTGGGCTTCCTATTGGGCCTGGTGGAAGTCCATACCGTCGATAAGTGTTGTACGGCGAGTTAAGTAAGGTCGAGTTACGACTTAAGAAGATCTCGCCTCGAACTTTCTTGATGAAATGAACCGTTGAATCCATCTGAAGTGGCATATCTATTGCCAATCGGTTGTAAACAACACGTGCAACCTTTGTGAAATCCTTTGTATCGCCCTCTGCTTGAACAATTGAGGCGATGACTAATAACTGAAGCGGTGAGTATTTCTTGCTTCCCTTTAAAAGTTCTTTTGCCTGCGGCTCTCTTGAAAAACGATCCACCATCTCCTGAACCGCCTCTAGCGCTGGAGTACCTTGCGCAAAAGAGTATTGCGCTGGAAAGAGCAGCCCTTCGCTATCTGAAAAACCTTTGGGGAGTTGAAGCTGAGAGAATGCGTCCTTGATCTGAGCCTTTGTATACCCATAACTGTTGAGTGCACTTTGAATCTCGCTCTTCCACATACCCTCATTAACTTTGATCAAATTTGGAATACGTGCGGGGTCTAGCAGTTGATCAAGTGCTTGCTGCGCCGAGATCTTTACAGTTAAACGATGTCGACCCGGCGCTACCTTTTCTGATCGAGCATCGCCGACCGCCACACGAAAGTAGGCTTGTGAGGATTTTATGATTCCAGCATCAAATAAAATCTGCGCGATCTCAGAACCTGTAGATCCAGCAGGTATCTCAATCACTTTCTCTTCCACACCCTGAACCGAAGAGAGAGTTTGATAATCAGGAGCAGATGTACTTCCGGAACGAATCAAGAAAAGTGAAAATGTCAGCAGGATTGCGAATGCTCCCGCAGCCACGACTCTTACAAGAGCTTTCACAAACTGCCCTTTTGAAGCTCTATCGCGAATTCGAGAATCGCAACCGCAGCCGCCATATCAATACTATTTTTAGCCTCTTTCGAATTCTTACCTGAATCTCGAAGATTTCTAGCTGCGCTAACTGTAGACATTCGCTCATCAACCATGATGACCTCAACCGACGCAATCTGACGTAGCTGCTGCGCGAAGGTAACCGCTTTTTCAGATGCGATGCCATCTTTGCCGCTCAGTAGCGCTGGATTTCCAACAAATAGCTGTACCGGTTCGATCTCAGCCAACATTTCTTCGATCTGAGTGAGAAGTCTTTTGTCATTAGCTTTTAGCGTAGTTAACGGTGAGCAAAGAATGGAGTCAGGATCACTTACCGCTACTCCTATTCGGACATCTCCATAATCAAAGGCGATTCGACGTCCGCGTTGCATCATTTACCCAAGAAGAGATTGTGAGATAGCTGCGATCGCTTCTAATGACTTAGCAGGATTTGTTCCGCCACCCTGTGCGAAATCATCCTTACCGCCACCACCACCGCCAAGAACTGTAGAGCCAACTTTTACAAGCGCGCCAGCCTTTACTCCAGCGGCACGAGCCTCATCGCTGACTGCAACAACCAAAACAGGTTTTCCATCATTGCTACTTACGAGAGCCACAACACTGTTGCTGTTGTGTCCACGTAAATCAATGGCGATCTTTCGAAGATCATCACCAGAGACTCCGTCGGCCATTACTGAACCGATAAATGTATGTCCATTAACAACTGTGGCGGTTTTAGACAGATCACCAACTTGCGAAAGCGCTTGTGCTGATCTAACAGTTGCAAGCTCCTTTTCGATCTCCTTCATTTTGTTAAGCAGATCAGAGATGCGTTCTGGAAGCTCCTCGGTACGTGAACCCTTAATTAACTCGGTTAATGAGTTCAACAAAATATGTTCACGGGCTAAGAATTGATACGCATCTACTCCTACAAGTGCTTCAACGCGGCGCACACCCGCACCGATTGATGACTCCCCTAGCAACTTCACGATACCTAGTTGCCCAGAGCGTGACACGTGGGTTCCACCGCATAATTCGCGGGCCCAATCTCCAACACTTACAACGCGAACAACATCTCCATACTTCTCACCAAACAATGCCATTGCGCCAAGCTCTTTTGCCTTTGCTTGCGACATGCTCTCTGCTGTTACCTCTAGATTGTCCAAGAGCAAGGTGTTGACTCGTGATTCAACATCATTGAGTACTGAGGCTGAAACCGCACCTGTTGAAGGAAAATCAAAACGGAATCGACCTGGAGAGTTCTCTGAACCAGCTTGCGTTGCAGTTTCTCCAAGAATTTCTCTGAATGCTTTGTGAACCATGTGGGTTGCGGTGTGTGCGCGAGAGATAGCTGAGCGTCTTTCAGAATCGATTTCAGCTAGAGCATCTGATCCAACTTCAACATTTCCATTCAGAACTCTTCCACGGTGAACAGAGACGCCGGGAACTGGAGATTGAACATCATCAACCTCAACTACAGAACCGTTACTCAATGTAATGCGACCGCCATCTGCTAACTGGCCACCACCCTCGGCGTAAAAAGGTGTTCGATTGAGGATGATTTCTACTTCATCGCCTTCTGATGCCGATGCGACCGAAACGCCGTCAACCAAAATACCTGTGAGTGAAGATTCAGTGTTGACATGTGTGTACCCAACGAACTCAGTCTTACCGCTCTTATCGGCGATTGAGCGATAGACAGAGACATCGGTGTGACCAGATTTTTTCGCCTTTGCATCAGCCTTAGCGCGATCTTTCTGCTCCTTCATGAGGCGACGGAAGCCATCCTCATCAACACTCAGACCCTCTTCGCGAGCCATCTCCAAAGTTAAATCAAATGGAAAACCATAAGTATCGTGAAGCTTGAAAACCTCTTCACCTGGAAGAACAGAGCTTTTGCTCTTCTTCAACGATGTCGAAGCCAGATCAAAGATCTGAGTTCCGCTCTTGAGAGTTTGCAAGAAACTTTCTTCCTCTGAAACGCTCACAGACAAAATGCGATTCTTATCGGAAACCAGTTCAGGATACTGAGGGCCCATTGCACCAATTGCCGCAACAGTTAGTTCCGACATAATCGGATCCATTGATCCTAGAAGACGCATATTACGAATTGTGCGACGCATCATTCGGCGAAGGACATAACCACGGCCTTCATTTCCCGGAGTAACTCCATCGCCAATCAACATCGCTGAAGTACGTGCATGATCTGCGATAACACGAAGTGAGACATCTGATTTTTCGGAAGCCCCGTACTTCACACCAGTAAGTTCAGATGCTCGGTTAAGAATTTGGATGGTTGTATCGATCTCGTAGATATTTTCAACACCTTGTAAAAGCGCGGCGGTTCTTTCTAGACCTAAGCCAGTGTCAATACTCTTTGCTGGCAGCTCTCCAAGGATTGGATATCCATCCTTGCCACCACCTGCACCTCGCTCATTTTGCATGAAAACCAGGTTCCACACTTCGAGGTAACGGTTTTCATCTGCGATCGGGCCACCCTCAACTCCATATGCAGGACCTCGATCGTAATAAATCTCAGAGCATGGACCGCACGGACCAGGCACTCCCATTGACCAAAAATTGTCAGCCATATCTCGGCGTTGGATTCTCTCCTTAGGAACGCCAATTTGTTTGTGCCAGATATCTGCAGCCTCATCATCATCCAGATATACAGTCACCCACAATTTCTCTTCTGGGAAACCGTATCCACCATCTGCAATGGGGCGAGTTAATAACTCCCACGCAAGCGCGATCGCACCCTCTTTAAAGTAATCTCCAAAGGAAAAATTACCGCACATCTGGAAAAAGGATGCGTGACGGGTAGTTTTTCCGACCTCATCAATATCAAGTGTTCGTACACATTTCTGAACAGAGGTAGCGCGCTTGTAGGGAGGAGTAACCTCACCGAGAAAGTATGGTTTAAATGGAACCATCCCAGCGTTAACTAAGAGCAGATTAGGGTCATCTGCAATTAGCGAAGCTGATGGAACAACCGTGTGGGTTAACCCTTGACGGTTGTCAGATTCAAAGAAGCGCAGCCAGCGCGAACGGATCTCGGCGGATTCCACTAGTTAGGATCACTCCGCCTTCTTCTTCTTGGTACGACCCTTACTCATCTGTGCCGCTGAGAGAAGCGCCCCCGCAACCTTCACCGCAGAGCCATTCTTATTCATAAAACCTTGAGTTGCTTCAGTGACCTTGTCTGACATCTCTTCAATATTCTTACTTACACGGTTAATGCTGTGCAGTGGACCATTTACCAAAGTGACAGTTGTATGAACCTCATCGATTAATGGCGCGGTCTCATCGGTAAGAGCTTTGAGCGATGCCTTAGCCTCATCCACTAGACGACCCACGCGAATGACCACGTAGGCGATAGCGATCGCGATAACAGCCAATGAAGAGGCTGCGATTATTGTTGCAATTCCACCAGGACCCATGTTGTTAGCCTACCTGACCCTTTAACTCTCTTGCGGGTTTTTAGGCTGTGGAACCCAATCAATTCCGCTCTCTTTTCTTTGAGCGGGGGTGATTGGAGTTGGAGCGCCAGTTAAAGGATCTCCTCCACTTGCAGTTTTTGGGAAGGCGATAACTTCACGAATTGAATCAGAGCCAGTTAACAATGCACAGACGCGATCAAGTCCCAATGCGATTCCGCCATGTGGAGGTGGACCGTAGTTAAATGCTTCAAGTAAGAAGCCAAACTTGCTTGATGCTTCTTCATCACTTAAACCAATGACTGAGAAAACATCCTTTTGAATAGTGCGGTCATGAATACGTATCGATCCGCCACCTAACTCTGTTCCATTAAGGACGATGTCATAGGCATACGCCAATGCAGATGCAGGATCAGATTTAAAGGTTGAGGCAAACTCTGGTTTTGGTCCGGTGAATGGATGGTGAACCGCGGTCCAACCACCATCATCAGTCGGTTCAAACATGGGAGCATCTACAACCCACAAAAACTCCCACTTACCATCAGCAATTAAATTGCAACGCTTACCAATCTCAAGGCGAACCGCTCCTAAAAGATTGAGGGAAGCTGTTCTCTCTCCTGCTGCAAAGAAGATCGCATCTCCTGGCTTTGCGCCAGCAGCAGCAACAATCCCAGCACTCTCTTTTTCAGAGATGTTCTTTGAAACCGGTCCGCCAAGGGTTCCATCCTCATTGACCAAAATATAAGCAAGTCCTTTTGCACCTCGTGCCTTTGCCCAGTCTTGCCATGCATCTAACTCGCGGCGAGCAGATGATGCTCCCCCAGGCATAACAACGCCACCAACATATGGTGCTTGGAAAACACGAAAGGGAGTTTCAGAAAAGAAAGAGGTTAGATCAACTAATTCATTTCCAAAACGAAGATCTGGTTTATCCGAACCGTAATTAGCCATTGCATCTTCATAAGTCATTCGCTTCAATGGAAGTGCAATATCGTAATTAACCGCTTCCTTCCAGACTCGAGCAACGATCTTTTCCGCAACAGCCAAAATATCCTCTTGGTCGATAAATGACATTTCAATATCCAACTGAGTGAACTCTGGTTGGCGATCGGCTCGGAAATCCTCATCGCGGAAACAGCGAGCGATTTGGTAATACTTTTCCATTCCGGCAACCATGAGTAGTTGCTTAAAAAGCTGCGGTGATTGAGGTAGCGCATACCAAGAACCTGGTTGGAGTCTTACTGGTACTAAAAAGTCACGCGCACCTTCTGGAGTAGAGCGAGTTAAGTACGGTGTTTCAATCTCGAGGAAGTTTTCATCTTCCATCACACGTCGGATAGTTGATGTCACCTTGGAACGTAATCGAAGGTTATGAGCTGGCTTTTCGCGACGTAGATCAAGGTAGCGATAGCGCAAACGAACCTCTTCATTGATGTCGGTGTCATCACCGCTATCTACTGGGAATGGAAGTGGTGCAGCCTCTGAGAGCACAACAACGGTGTCCCCCATAACCTCAATCTCACCCGTTGCAAGGTTTGTATTTTCATTTCCTGCAGGGCGTGCGACAACCTCACCTGTAATCAGCAAACACCACTCGGCACGAAGCGAGCCAGCGACCTTCTCGTCACGAATTACTACCTGTACAGAACCTGATGCATCACGAAGATCAATGAAGGCAACTCCGCCATGATCTCGGCGGCGTGAAACCCAGCCAGCGAGGGTGACGGTTTCACCTGCGTGTGTTTTACGCAGGGATCCAGCTTCATGTGAACGCAACATTGTGATTCCTAATTCTATTTATTGAGAGCTTCGAACAATGAGACAATCTTAACGGAGGTTGAGGCGCCAGATTTCATCTCCTTTAACTCAACAGATCCGCTTGAAATCTCTTCTTCACCAAGAACGATGACATATGTCGCACCACTCTTGTCGGCACCCTTCATAGCACCTTTGAGAGCACGATCACCAAAGGCAACCTCGACCCGCACTCCCCTGGCACGAAGATCACTTGCGGTAGTTAACGCTTGAAGTTTTGCGCCTTCGCCTAAAGGAATAATGAAAAGATCGGATACAAATGCTTCCTGGCCTATAACTCCTTCAGCTTCAGCAGCTAACAAGGCTCTGTCAACACCAAGACCAAAACCTATTCCGGAAAGGGATTGTCCGCCCAACTGCTCCATCAATCCGTCGTAGCGACCGCCGCCACCAATACCGGATTGCGCACCAAGCAAATCATGAACAAACTCAAAGGTGGTACCTGTGTAGTAATCCAACCCTCGTACCATTCGCGGATTAAGTTGATAGGAAATACCAAGTGCATCTAAATACTTGGTAACTGTTTCAAAATGTTCACGGGATTCATCGCTCAAGTAATTAATCAGCAAAGGCGCATCTCTCATCGCCTTTTTCATCTCTTCACGTTTATCATCAAAAAGGCGCAGTGGATTGATTGCAGCACGCGCCGCCGTTGCCTCATCCAATTGCAAGGTCGCAATGAATTTCAATAAATCAACCCTGTGTGCGGCTCTTGATTGGGTATCTCCTAACGAAGTAATTTCTAAACGATATTTACTTAAACCCAGCGCTTTGAACCCCGCATCTGCAATGGCAATAACCTCTGCATCAATCGCTGGATCATCTAAACCGATCGCTTCGATACCGACTTGATAGAACTGGCGATAGCGACCAGCTTGCGGACGCTCTGCTCGGAAAAATTGTCCTGAGTACCACACCTTCACCGGAAGTTGCCCACGATCTAATCCATGCTCAATTACAGAACGCATTACTCCCGCTGTTCCTTCAGGACGCAAGGTGATAGATCGTCCACCACGATCCTCAAAGGTATACATCTCTTTTGAAACAACATCGGTGGATTCACCAACACCGCGTTTGAAAAGTTCAGTGTCCTCAAAAACTGGAAGCTCAATCAACTGATACCCAGCCTTACTTGCTGGCGCAATTAAACAGTTGCGAACATGATCAAAGGCGCTGGAACGTGGAGGTGTGTACTCACTAACACCTTTAGGTGCTGCAATTTTTTGCTGTGCCATCAGTAGCGACCTACCAAACTCTTCAGGTACGGATTGTTCTTCTTTTCATAAGCCATCGAAGTTTCAGGACCATGACCTGGCAAAACCCGTAGATGATCAGACAAAGGGACAACTTTCTTACGCAATGTCTCCTCCATATCTTTAGCCGATCCTGTTGGTAGATCTGTACGACCAATCGAACCAGCAAAGAGAACATCCCCGCTGATCAATACCTCGTCGGAAACCTCGAACATTAACGAGCCTCGGGTATGGCCTGGCGCATGAATCGCTCTAAAGGAGAGACCGACCAAATCAATGAGATCTCCATTCCGCAGTTCATGAACCTCAGTGGGTTCAACAAAGCTCATTCCCGAAAGTGTTGCAACAAACTCCTCGCCGTGGAGTTTCTCGGGAGCTGCCATATATGCCCGATCCTCGCTATGAATGTACGCCGGAATCGAGTAACCATCGGCGATGGGTTGAATAGAAAAGGTGTGATCTAAATGTCCGTGGGTGGCAATGATGGCGACGGGCTTCAAATTGTGTCGTTGGAGAATTTCATCCAACTGCGAACTCACATCCGGCATCCCCGGATCGATAACCACACACTCGCTCCCTGCACTTGGTGCCAGGACCCAACAATTGGTAGCAAACATTGGGGCGGCAAAAGAGTCGATAAGCAAACTCTTCACCCCCTCATTCACGCTCATTATCGGCGCGATTGACGCTCACACCATGGGACAGGGTACCTTTTGCCATACCAATACACACTCGACCCACGCTTAGAGGGTTCAAATCTTCTAAGCATCGCACCCACCACATAGCGAGCCTTACATAAAGGTAACGCGCTGAAAGGATCACTCTCATGACAGATATGAACTTCCCACACCAGGCTAGCGCGGCAAGTGCGTTAATCGGAGATCCTTCAGCCTTTGGTCGAGTTGCCGAGGATGGAACAGTTTATGTTCGAACCTCACAAGGAGAAAAAGCGGTCGGATCATATCCAGGTAAGAGTGCAGAAGAAGCGCTCGCATACTTCGTTCGCAAATTTGAAGTTTTAGCGGCTGAGGTTGCATTGCTCGCAGCACGTATTAAGAGTGGAGCAATGGTTCCATCTGATGCATACGCTGCTGTGAAGAAACTTCGCGATCAGGTTAAAGAACTTAACGGTGTTGGCGATCTCGATGCATTGGCTTCATCAGTTGAACAGATCGAACCACTTATCGAAGGTCATCGTGAGGCTTACGAGGCGAAGAAAGCCGCTGAAACAGCTGCAAAGGCTGCTCGCCGTGAACAGATTCTGGTTGAAAAGGAAAAGATTGTTGCCGAAGCAGAAAGCCTTGCATTGTCAGAAAGTTGGAAAGCAACTGGAGATCGCCTAAAAGTTTTGCTCGATGAATGGAAGGCTGCTCCTCGACTGGAGAAGAAAACCGATGCCGATCTCTGGAAGCGTTTTTCATCGTCACGTAATAAGTTCGATAAGCGACGTCGCACCCACTTTGCAGCCCTTGAAGCAACCCAATCAGTAGTTGCAGATGCGAAGAAGAAGATTGTAGAAGAAGCTGAAAAGTTGGCGACCTCAACCGAATGGGTCCCAACCGCTAAACGTTACAAAGCACTCATGGATCAGTGGAAAGCCGCTGGCCGAGGAAAGAAAAACGATGATGCCAAGTTATGGGCTCGATTTAAAGCTGCGCAGGATCAATTCTTTAAGGCGAAAAATGCAGATCTAGAAAAGCGCGATGTAACAATGGCGGCAAACCTTGCTAAACGTGAAGAGTTACTCCCGTTGATTGAAGCACTTCTGCCCATCTCTGATGTAAAAGAGGCGCGCAAAGCTCTCAATGAACACCTGCGTTCATGGGAAAAAATCGGTATGACCCACCGAGATAAGCGAGCATCATTGGATGCACGAGTTGCTGCAGTTGAATCAGCGATCAAAGAGGCTGAAGCAGAGATTTGGCGCAAGACCGATCCTGCAGCCAAGAAGCGGGCACAAGAGGTAGTTGCTCAATTAACTGAATCTATTGCCAGCTATGAAAAGGCAGCCGCAAAGTTTGCTGCTAGCGGCAACACCAAGAAGGCAAGTGAAGCCTCAGAATCTGCTGTCGCGCGCAGAGTGTGGCTAGCTGAGGCGGAAAAGAGTCTTGCAGAGTTCAACTAATAATTACACATTAATTATTGGTAGTTCTGTAAACATCGTAAACACCTTCGATTCCTCGTACCGCTGCTAAAACCGCGTCAAGGTGTGTTGCATCTGCCATTTCAAAGGTAAACCGTGAGAATGCGGTGCGATCCTTTGAAGTGCTGACCGCAGCGCTGAGAATATTGACATGTTGGTCAGACAATGTCCGAGTCACATCCGCCAATAGCGATGCGCGATCCAACGCCTCAACTTGAATGTTCACTAGGAAGATCGATGCAGCACCGGTACGCCACTTCACATTGACTACACGATCTGCTTGATGTTTTTGCAGGTCAGAGGCGTTTGTGCAGTCTGAACGATGGATCGATACTCCGCTTCCCTTTGTAATGAAACCCATGATGGAGTCCCCTGGAACGGGTGTGCAACAACGAGCAAGTTTTACGAGGACATCATCGGTGCCTTCAACATCGACCGCGTTACTTGAACGACGAGATGTTGGAGCTCTGTTAGGTAAAACATCCATTGTTGGCTCAGGGTGTGAATCTTCTGCGCCAAGTGAGGCAACCAACTTGTCGATGATAGATGCCGCTGACACATGGCCATCCCCCACCGCTGAATACAATCCTTCGATATCTGAGTAGCGAAGATCATGAGCTAGTTCAAGAAGAGATTGACCTGCGAAGATTTTTTGGAGCGGCAGACCAGCTTTGCGCATCTGGCGCGCAATTGATTCGCGTCCAGCATCAATTGCTTCTTCGCGACGTTCCTTGCTAAACCAAGCCTTAATCTTTGAGCGTGCTCGTGGACTCTTAACAAAGTTGAGCCAGTCTCGACTTGGACCCGCTGATTCGCTTTTATTGGTAACGATCTCTACAACATCTCCGTTATTGAGTCGAGATTCAAGTGGAACTAATCGTCCATTGACCTTTGCTCCGGCACATCTCAACCCAACATCGGTGTGGACAGAAAAAGCGAAATCCACCGGTGTTGAACCACCAGGCAGCGCAACAACGCTTCCTTTAGGTGTGAAGACAAAGACTTCAGGAGAACCTAAATCAAAACGCAACGCCTCCAGGAACTCTGAAGGATCTTCGGTCTCCTTCTGCCACTCATGCAACTGGCGAAGCCATAACATCTCTGGTGAAGATTCATTACTCTCTGGCCCTTGCTTGTACTTCCAATGAGCTGCGATACCAAACTCTGCACGAGCATGCATGTCATATGTTCGGATCTGGATTTCAATCGCTTTACCAGTAGGTCCGATTACAGTGGTGTGCAGAGATTGATAAAGATTGAACTTCGGCATAGCGATGTAATCTTTAAAACGTCCCGGAACTGGACTCCAACGCGCGTGAATAGAACCAAGTACGGCATAACAATCTCTCACATCATTAACAAGAACTCGTATACCTACTAAATCGTAGATGTCGTTGAACTCTCGTCCTCGGACAACCATTTTTTGATAGACGGAGAAGAAATGTTTCTTGCGGCCTGTAACTGTCGCATCTATCTCATCACGGGCTAAATCCTCTTTAACCAGGCCTATGACTTCTTCTGTTAGCTTGTCTCGAGATGGTGATCGTTCTGCAACTAGACGAGAAATCTCTTCGAACTTTTTAGGTTCAAGCACCTCAAATGAAAGATCCTCTAACTCCCACTTGAGTGCGTTCATACCTAATCGATGGGCCAAAGGAGCATAAATATCGAGTGTTTCGCGGGCCTTACGTGCGGCACTTTCTTGTGACACAAATTTCCAGGTGCGGGCATTATGTAGGCGATCAGCTAACTTAATAACCAATACACGAATATCGCGTGACATAGCGATAACCATCTTGCGAACTGTTTCAGCTTCTGCGGTCGGTCCATAGGTCAACTTGTCTAATTTTGTGACACCATCTACAAGATCTGCAATCTCATCACCGAAATCCACGCGCAATTGCGTTAAAGAGTATTGAGTGTCTTCGACTGTGTCATGCAAAAGCGCAGCGATGATCGTTGCAGGATTTAATCCAAGGTGAGCGAGAATCTCGGCGACAGCAACTGGATGGGTTATGTACTCTTCGCCTGATTTACGTAACTGACCATCATGGGCAACTTTCGCAACTTCAAAGGCTCGAGAAACCTCTTCAGCATTGACCGAGACATGGTTTTCTTTGAGAGCACTAATTACTGGTGCTATCAAAGTATCCACACAAGACCCTACTTACGACCTTTACGCTTTGGTTGGTTGCGTGGTCCACGACCATTTACAGCCGCAACTGGTGCCGATGATGCCTCCGATGAATTTCCACCACGAGCATTTACTCGCTTTGAAAGCGCCATCATTGCTGGCTCCTTTTCGCGAAGCTGAGCCAGCACAGGTGGTGCGATAAAGATCGATGAGTACGTTCCAACAATCAAACCGATGAACAATGCAAGTGAAAGATCCTTGAGAGTTCCAGCGCCCAGCAATCCAGCGCCTACAAAGAGGATGGAAGCAACAGGTAGCAACGCAACTATTGATGTATTTGTTGAACGCACGATTGTCTGATTAACAGCGAGGTTCACCGCTTGCGAGTAAGTCTTTGTAGAGGATGATGTGATCGATTTCGTGTTTTCACGCACCTTGTCGAAAACCACAACGGTGTCATATAGAGAGTAACCCAAAATAGTGAGGAATCCGATAATTGTTGCCGGCGTAACATCAAAACCGACCAGTGCGTAGATTCCAACGGTGATGAAAACGTCATGAATAACAGCAACAATCGCGGCGATAGCCATCTTTGGTTCAAGCGCCATTGCAAGATAGATCATTACAACGAGAAGGAATCCGAAAAGTCCATACAGGGCCTTACGTGTAATTTCCTTACCCCATGATGGCCCAATAATTTGTGTATCAATCGATGCGACGTCGACAGAGAACTTTTTTGCCAATGCATCCTGAACGGCATTGTTCTGTGCGGTCTCAAGGGATCCAGTTTGAACGCGAACCTTGTTGTCACCAACTAGTTGAATGATTGCTTCTCCTGAAACACCAGCTTCATCAACGGCTGCACGAGCTTCAGTCACTGAAGGGTTTTGAGTTGTCACGGTGAAGGATGAACCACCCTTGAATTCAATTCCTAGATGTAATCCTTGAACTGCAAGTGCTCCGATAGACAGAAGAATGAAAACCGCTGAGACTGTGTACCAGCGACGACGACGTCCAATGAAATTAACAGATGTCTCTCCACGATATAAACGGCCGCCTAGTCCAGATAGCTTCGACATGTTATGCCTCCTTCGCAACGGACATACCCAGGCTCTTTGAAGAGAATCCTGAGAGAGCATGTCCTGAGTTAAAGAACTTACTTCGTGAAACAAGGACTAGCGCTGGCTTTGTGAACCAGAAAATAACAATCAAGTCGATAAGTGTCGTTAATCCAAGGGTGAAGGCGAAACCTCGAACGCCGCCCACAGAAAAGAGATACAACAAAACCGCTGCAATCAAAGAAACAAAGTCAGCTACCAAGATCGTACGACGTGCACGAACCCAGCCAGTTTCAGCAGCGGTTCGCAGTGTGCGACCTTCACGCATCTCATCTCGAACACGTTCAAAGTAGACAATAAACGAGTCCGCGGTAACACCAATCGCAACGATTGCTCCAGCGATACCAGCAAGGGTCAAAGTGAAACCAATCCACTCACCAAGTAATAGGAACAATAAATAAAGAGTTCCACCTGCCACTGCTAGAGACCCAACCGTCACAAAACCTAAGGCACGGTAATAAAGCAGCGTGAAAATAACTACTAACAACATTCCTAGTCCGCCAGCGAGTAAGCCCGCATTCAGTTGATCGGCACCCAGAGTTGGTGAAACTTGTTGAACCTCTCCACGATCAAATGCCAGAGGAAGTGCTCCGTACTTCAAAACATTTGCAAGATCTTGCGCCTCTAGTTGCGTGAAGCTTCCGGTGATCTGAGCATTTCCTGATGGAATCGCTTCAGTAATACGTGGTGCTGAAACAACTAAACCATCGAGAACAATCGCCACCTGATTTGTAGGTTCTGGAAGAGATGTAACGCGGGTTGTTAATGCACCAAATGCAGAAGTTCCTTCATTGTTAAAGGTAAGACTTACAAACCAGTTACTACCTGCTTGAGTATCCAACCCTGCTGCTGCCTTTGAAATCTGTCGTCCTAGAACCTCAGCGGGTGCAAGGATGTACTTAGTTCCACCAGCGCGATCACAAGCAACCAAGGTATCGGTTGGCGCATCGGCACCTGTTCCCTGAAGATTTTCTGCCTTTGTGCAATCAAGTGCCGCAAATTTTGCATTGATCTCTGCGCTTACTCCTGCTGCAGGTGTAGCTGCTGCATCAGCTGCGGCTGGAATTCCGGAAGCAGATGCAAGCACCTGACGGAATCGGAGTTCAGCTGTTTGTCCAACTAATTCAACTACGCGACGTCCAGTATCTCCAGGAACAGAGATTACGATTTGACGATTTGTGCCACTTCCTTGTGCCGCTACCTCTGATTCGGCAACGCCGAGTGAGTTAACACGTTGACGGATGATTGAAACCGCCTGATCAATCGCTTCGCTCGTAACCTTTCCTTCATCTCCTGGTGCAATTCGTGGTTGCAAGGTGACAGAGGTACCGCCGCGAAG
>JBEANK010000005.1:0-18041 GCA_041165485.1 Actinomycetota bacterium
CAGGTCCAGAGCATCCACATGCTGCTCAAGCACCAAAGCCATATGTATTCAATCAAGTTTCACAAATCGTGAAGTAAGGGAAAAGTAAATGTCAGAGAACTTTGATCTAATCGACAACGAAGAAGCTCCTACTTCATACTCATCATCAACACCAGCTGCAGCGACAAACCGCCCAGCGATCAAGGCACCAGGTGCAGGAACAGGTCGTCGTAAGGAAGCTGTTGCACGTGTTCGTCTTGTTCCAGGAACAGGTCGCTGGGTTGTAAACGGTAAGACTCTTGAAAACTATTTCCCAAACAAGGTTCACCAACAACTAGTGTCAGAGCCATTTCGCACAGTTGGTGCTGAGAACCAGTACGATGTTTTTGCACGCATCAACGGAGGTGGAGTTTCAGGTCAAGCTGGCGCACTACGTCTAGGTGTTGCTCGTTCACTCAACCAGATTGATGAAGAAGCAAACCGTCCAGCGCTGAAGAAGGCTGGATTCCTTTCACGTGATGCACGTGTTATTGAGCGCAAGAAGTACGGCCTAAAGAAGGCTCGTAAGCGTTCTCAATACTCAAAGCGTTAATTCACTTTTACAAAAGGAGTTCCAATGGCGCTTTTTGGCACCGATGGAATCCGTGGCTTAGCCAATCGTGATCTCACCGCAGAACTCGCATTAGATGTTTCTGTCGCTGCTGCGCACATATTGGTAGAAAGCTCATTGAGTGAGCAACCAACTGCAATTGTTGGCCAGGATTCACGTGCATCTGGCGAGTTTCTAGAGGCGGCTGTTGTTGCTGGTTTAACCAGCGCTGGAATCAATGTGTATCGCGTCGGAGTTCTTCCAACTCCTGCGATTGCTCACCTTGTTGCTGAAATGAAGTGCGACTTGGGTGTCATGATCTCTGCATCCCATAATCCAATGCCAGACAATGGAATCAAGTTGTTCGCACGTGGTGGCGGAAAGTTAGATGATGCGATTGAAGCACGAATCGAAGCTCGTATGGGTGAGGATTGGGAGCGCCCAACTGGTCGAAATGTTGGCCGAGTAATTAATGATGAGGCCGTAACAGAGAAGTACTTAAAGCACCTGCTCTCATCAGTTGAAACACCACTTAAGGGTTTAAAGATCGTTGTCGATTGCGCGAATGGTGCATCTTCTTATGTTGCACCCGAGGTATATCGCCGCGCAGGTGCAGAGGTTATAGCAATCTTTAATCAACCTGATGGATGGAATATCAATGATGATTGTGGATCAACCCACCTTCACCAACTTCGCGCCGCGGTTCTTAAAGAAGGTGCAGATCTTGGTATCGCACACGACGGAGATGCCGATCGCTGCTTAGCAATTGATGCTGCCGGAAATGAAGTCGATGGTGACCACATTCTTACAATCTTGGCGCGCGGATTTAAAGCGCGAGGAGTTTTAAAGTCAGAGACTATTGTTGGAACAGTTATGAGCAATCTTGGATTTATGCATGCAATGAAGGATTCTGGAATCAAAGTTGTAACAACTCCAGTAGGAGATCGCTATGTTCTTGAAAACATGATCGCAAATGATTACTCATTGGGTGGCGAACAATCAGGCCATGTCATCATGCGCGAATTAGCCAACACAGGCGATGGATTGTTAACTGCGCTACAACTTATGCAAGAGGTAGTTCGCACAGGAAAAACTCTGCAAGAGCTCGCTTCAACCATGGTGCGATTCCCACAGGTACTGATTAATGTGAAGGATGTTGCCAAAGATAAGTTGCCTGGAAATACTGTTATCTCAGCCGCGGTGAAATCGGCAGAAGATCGACTAGGTGATTCAGGACGCGTTTTATTGCGAGCATCTGGCACCGAAGCCCTTGTAAGAGTCATGGTTGAAGCGGCCAGTGATAGCCTTGCGCAAGAAGTTGCACAGCAGCTTGCAGATATAGTTAAAACCGAACTGGAGTAAGAGATTATGTGCGGAATTGTGGGTTACACAGGGCCGCAATCCGCCTCACATCCATTAATTGAGGGTCTGCGTCGTCTCGAATACCGTGGTTATGACTCTGCCGGAATCGCTCTTGGCACACCAGGCAAGTTATTCATTGAAAAGAAAGCTGGAAAGCTCTCCAATTTAGAGAACTCATTAGATGCCACCTTGCCAAATGTTCATTCCGGAATTGGCCACACTCGATGGGCTACTCATGGCGGACCAACCGATGGGAATGCACATCCTCATGTAGATAATGATGGAAAGCTTGCAGTTATTCACAATGGAATTATTGAAAACTATACAGAACTAAGAGCACAGTTAGAGGCAAAGGGCCACACATTTTCATCTGAAACAGATACCGAATCAGTTGCACATCTACTGAGTGATCTTCGCAAGGCACACAATGGTGATTTAACCGCAGCAATGCGGGATGCTGTTAAAGCATTACGTGGATCATTTACCTTGCTTGCCATCCATGCCGATGCGCCAGATGTAATTGTCGGAGTCCGACGTAACTCACCACTTGTTGTTGGTCTTGGCAATGGCGAGAACTTTATGGCATCTGATGTTGCAGCCTTTATTGAATTCACAAAGCAGGCGATCGAATTGGGTCAAGATGAGGTTGTCACAATGACTCCGACATCTGTGGTGATCACCGATCTTGATGGCAAGCCTGTAACGCCAAAGCAATACGAGATTTCTTGGGATGCCAGCGCTGCGCAAAAGGGCGGTTTCGCCCACTTCATGTTGAAAGAGATTTTTGAACAGCCAAAGGCGGTGGCTGACACATTGATTGGCCGCTTGAGCGATAACAATCAAATACTTTTGGATGAGCTTCATATGAGCGCAGATGAGATTCGTTCACTGAAGAAGATCACAGTGATTGCATGTGGAACCGCTTATCACGCAGGAATGGTTGCAAAGTATGCAATTGAAAAGTGGGCAAAGATTCCTGTTGAGGTAGAAATTGCTAGCGAGTTTAGATATCGCGATCCAATCATTGATCCAAGTACTTTAATTATTGCGATCTCACAATCCGGTGAAACTATGGATACCTTGATGGCGGTGCGTCATGCAAAAGCTGCAGGCGGAAGAGTATTGGCGATTTGCAACACAAATAGTTCAACAATTCCTCGCGAATCAGATGCGGTGTTGTACACCCACGCCGGGCCTGAAATCGCAGTTGCATCAACCAAGGCTTTGTTAACACAAATTATCGCGGTTTACCTCATTGGATTACATCTAGGCCAGGTCAATGGCGCGCTTAAAGATTCAGAGGTCCACGATCTCTATAAGGAGTTATTAGAGCTTCCTGGAAAGATTGAACAGATTCTTGAAACTGTTGAACCACTTCGTGAATTAACCCGTACCTTTGCGCAGAACAACACTGTCTTGTTCTTGGGTAGAAACATTGGTTACCCAGTTGCTTTAGAAGGTGCTTTAAAACTAAAGGAGCTTGCATACATTCATGCTGAAGGTTTTGCTGGGGGAGAACTCAAGCACGGTCCAATCGCACTAATCGACCAAGGAACTCCTGTCATTGCAATCTTGCCTGCAGGCCATGAACATGCATTAGATGAAAAGATGTTGAGCAATATCCAAGAGGTAAAAGCACGTGGTGCTCGAGTGATTGTGATTGCTGAAGAAGGCGCTCCTGTTGAAGGCGCAGAACATATTATTCGTATCCCAATCGCTCCCGCTCTGTTCCAACCAGTGCTCGCAACAGTTCCATTGCAGGTATTTGCCTACGAGATGGCGGTTGTGCGCGGCAATGATGTTGATCAGCCTAGAAATTTGGCCAAATCTGTAACGGTTGAATAATGCGCACAACAGCACAAACCCGTCGCCGCCAGATGGACCGCGCATTGCGTTGGTCATTACTTCTATTTTTTGGTTTTCTGGTGGTTACTCAACAGGTTCTGACCAATGGCCCACTGGTGTCATATGACAAAGAGATCAACAGTCAACCAAAGCCACAGTTTGAAGGACTGGCAGGTTTTCTCTTAAGACGTTTAGATGATTTAGGTCTGCGCGGTTTAACTGCCACTGTGTTATTAGTGGCCGCATCATTTATTGCATACAAATTTAAAACCTGGCGCCCACTCAATTTGGCTATGGTTTCATTACTTTCTCTCAATTTGGTCGTTGGAACATTCAAATTATTTTTAGGTCGAACTAAACCTCGTGATGGTTTTGATCTATTACACGCAGGTGGAATGTCATATCCAAGTGGACATGCATCTAACGCGGTTTTGTCATGGGGGATACTTGCATATTTGATTTATAGATATGCAAAGGTCGATCGTTATCAGGGCCGTCTTGCAAGTGCTGGGGTAGCTCTGATTTCTTTGACGGTCTGTACTGTTTCTTTGATTCGCCATACCCATTGGTTTAGCGATCTTTTGGGCGGGCTATTTATTGGAAGCGCTTTACTTGTGGCTGTGATTGCTATCGATCGGTATGTTCCCTCAAAAAGCCAGTTGCACTAGACTTTCACAATGATCGATGGAATTGGAATTGATGTTGTAGACATCGATCGATTTAAGTCCTCACTAGAAAGAACGCCAGGCTTAGCTCAGAAGCTATTTACCGAGGCAGAGCAAACTAAACCGGTCGCATCGCTAGCTGCACGTTTTGCTGCAAAAGAGGCGCTGGCAAAGGCGCTGAACGCGGGCAAGGGTCTGTCATGGCATGAGGCTGAGGTTGTAAATCTGGAAAGCGGAAAGCCGGTCTTTTTATTCCGTGGTGAAATTGCAGATTTGATTGATGGTGCACATGTGCACCTTTCTCTCTCCCATGATGCAGGTATTGCTTCAGCTATGGTAATTGTGGAGCGCAACTAATGAGAGCTGAAGCGCGTATTGACTTAGATCGCATCACAGCAAATATCAATCTGCTGAAAGGGCCTTTACGCACCCCTTTAATGGCGGTTGTGAAAGCAGATGCATATGGACATGGATTAGTTGAGGTTGGTTTAGCGGCAGAAAAAGCGGGTGCGGATTGGTTGGGTGTTGCCCTATTAGAAGAGGCGATAAAACTTCGAACTCATGGAGTTCGCGTACCGATTCTTGCCTGGTTGATTCCTCCAGGTTCAGATTTCAAGCAAGCGGTTGCGCATGATATTGATATTGCAGTTGCCTCCATCGCTGCATTCACAGAAGTCTCCGCACAAACCAACAGACCGCGCATTCATATCGAATTAGATACCGGAATGAGTCGTGGCGGTTTTCTTGATGAGTGGAGTGAGTTTCTGAAATCAGATTTCTCAAAGGTGCAAGTTGTGGGAATCTTTTCGCACTTTGCCAGGGCTGATGAACCAAAAGAACAACAAAATGCAGATCAGCTAAAGCGCTTTAATGAAATGGTCCAAGATTTAGCAGATATCGGAATCAACCCTGATGTTAAGCACCTTTCAAATTCAGCGGCGACCTTGAAAAACTCTGCGGCACACTTTGATTTAGTACGAACTGGAATTTCCATGTATGGATTAACTCCAGATCTTAAATCCCTGGGTGATAGTCATTCTCTTGGATTAGTGCCTGCGATGCAGCTTCGCGCAAAACTTCATTTAGTTAAATTAGTTCCGGCAAATACTCCAGTGGGGTATGGCGCGACGGCGCATACAAGCAAGCAGACCAAGCTAGGTGTTGTCGCGATGGGGTATGCCGATGGCATTCCGCGTGTGGCGCAAGGTGCTGGAGTATTTATCGATGGCGCAAGAGCACCCATTATTGGCCGCGTATCAATGGATCAATTTGTTGTTGATCTTGGTCCAGAATCTAAGGCAAAGTCTGGGGATTGGGTGATTGTTTTCGGTGATGGATCAAAGGGTGAGTACACCGCCGATGATTGGGGCACCGCTAGTGGCAGCATTAATTATGAAATAGTGACACGAATTGGCCCCCGTGTGCCTAGAATCTACGCACCTCATGTCTACTAACACTGCAGCGCTGCACGTCGAGAGAGTTAATGTCTCCTTCGGCGGACTTCGGGCTCTTCATGATGTTTATTTAGAAATTGGCAAAAATGAGGTCGTTGGTTTAATCGGGCCAAATGGTGCTGGCAAGACAACTCTCTTTAACGCTTTGTGTGGATTAGTTACACCTGATTCGGGCGATTTTCATCTCAATGGAAAGAAGAGTGATTTTCCAAAACCACATGAACTTGTTGATTTAGGAATCGCACGAACCCTTCAAGGTGTTGGATTATTTGGTGATTTAACGGTTCTTGAAAATGTCATGATCGGTGCGCAGCATCTTTCACAAACAGGATTAATTTCGGCGGCTCTTGGTAGAAATAGAAAAGATGAAAACCTGATTCGCGACAAAGCGCGCGTTGCACTTGAACGAGTGTATGCCGGCGGAATAGCTCATCGTCGTGCAGATACCTTGTCATATCCCGATACAAAACGTGTCGCAATTGCTCGTGCCCTTGTCAGCGAACCAACAATCTTGATGCTTGATGAGCCCGCAGGTGGCTTAGGTTCTCAAGATATTGAGTGGATGAATCAATTGATTAAGAACCTGAGTGTGGACATGTCGGTGCTCCTTGTAGAACACCATATGGATGTAGTGATGTCGGTATGTAGCAAGTTGTACGTTCTCAACTTTGGAGAAGTCATCGCTAGCGGTGATGCTGAAACAGTGCGCCGCGATCCGGCCGTGATGGCTGCTTATCTTGGAACAGGTAGCAACCATGTCGCTTAATGTTTCTAATTTAACGGTTCACCACGGTGCCATTTGTGCGGTTAATCAGGTATCGCTGGCGGTGCCTACCGGAAAACTTGCTGCAATTATTGGCGCAAACGGTGCCGGCAAGACAACACTGCTGCGAGCCCTTTCTGGCTTAAATAAACCAACAAACGGTGTTGTTAATTGGATGGGCGAAACTATTACTGGAGTTAAGCCTGAAAAGCTGGTCCGCCTAGGTATTTCTCATGTCTCCGAAGGAAAGTCGGTAATTCCTGAGTTAACCGTCAAAGAAAATCTAGAGCTCGGTGCCATCTGGCGTAAAGATGGCAAAGAGATGAAAGAGTCACTGGAACAAGTGACCACTATTTTTCCTCGCTTGGGCGAACGAATCTCACAAAGATCTGACACTTTGTCTGGTGGAGAGCGTCAGATGTTAGCTATCGGTCGAGCAATCATGTCCAAGCCAAAGCTCCTCTTACTTGATGAGCCATCTTTAGGTTTAGCTCCACTGGTTGTTGAACAGATTTTTCAAACAATCAGAGAATTAACTACCGAAATGAGATTAACTGTTTTGTTGGTTGAGCAAAATGCGATGGGTGCGTTAAAGATCGCAGATCTCGGAATCGTTTTAAATCTTGGAAAAGTTGTTGCTGTTAATCACGCACAAGCGTTAATCGAAGACCCTGCAGTGCGCGCTGCTTATTTGGGGTATTAATTATGCAATTACTTAACACGCTCTTAATTGGCATCACCGCCGGATCGATTTATGCATTGATGGCGATTGCCTTTGTTTTAGTGTGGCGCAGTACTCGGGTAGTTAACTTTGCTCAAGCCGGAATGGCGCTTCTATCGACCTATTTTGGATATGAAGCCGTTTCTAGAATTGGCTCATTTTGGGTTGCACTTCCTGTTGCGATGATTGGTGGCGCATTATTTGCGGCGTTAGTTGAATTAATTCTGATGCGTCTTCTGGTTAAGCATGCATCCTCTGGTCCAATCGCAGGAGTTGCTCCGATTATTGCAACCCTTGGCTTACTAGGTGTTATTCGCTCTGTGATCAGCATGATCTGGGGTGGTCAAGATTTAAGAATCGTGGCTCCAATTTCCAACAACGGCTTTACTATCAATGGTTCTACCTTGGTTTTCTCACCACTTAAGCTCTTGGTTTTAGTGGTTGTTGCGGTCTTATTGATCCTACTTACGGTTCTCTTCCAAAAAACCAACCTAGGCCTTGCTTTAAGAGCCTCAGCCCATGCACCTGAGATTGCACGCCTGTCAGGGGTCAGAGTCGATTCAGTTCGAACTTTGGGTTGGGCTTTAGCGGGAGCAGCAGGTGCGGTTGCTGGCTTATTTCAAACAGTTAATGGAAACGGAAACTTTTCTCCCGATTCAATTGAGTTCTCCTTACTTCTTGTTTCAGGGTTCATCGCGGCGGTAATTGGTGGACTCGATAGTTTATTAGGAGCGGTTCTGGGTGGTTTATTCCTCGGAATCACGATCTCATTTGTCTTGATGTATGTAAGTAGTGGTCTCTTCTTTATCGCTCCTTTCATCATCTTGTTAATTGTTTTGTTCTTACGACCACAAGGAATTATCGGAGTAAAGGCGGGTCGACGTGCATAAAGCTAAAAAGGAAAGCACCCACCTTCCACTCTTTATTCTTGGCGGAGTTGTTCTTTATTTCCTCAGCGGTATGGTGGATGAGCTTCGTGTGTATCAGGGAGCAACGATTGCGGTGTACGTCATTGCAATCTCTTCAATAATTTTATTGACAGGGTACTCAGGTCAAGTCTCTTTGGGCCATGGGGCGTTAATGGCGGTTGGTGCATATGCGGCTGCTGTACTACGTATTGAGTTTAATCTTCCAATAATTTTATGTTTCATAGTCGCAGTTTTGGCGGCAGCAATCGGCGGTGCTCTGCTAGGTGCAGCCGCAGCGCGATTATCTGGACCATATTTAGCTGGTACAACTTTGGCTCTTGCTATTGGCCTTCCATCACTTGCAAATCAATTTGAGATATTAGGTGGCGAACAAGGTTTGTTGTTTGATGTTGGATTTCCGCCATTAGCACTGGGAGAAGAGTTCACGCAATATAAATGGTTCTTCTGGATCGCAGCACTTGCCGCATTGATTTCGATGTGGGTCATTAGAAATCTTTTGAACTCAGCATTTGGACGTGCCTGGAGAGCGGGTAGAGGCAATGAGGTTGCAGCGCAATTAGCGGGAATCAATACAGCCCGCTCTAAGGTCTTAGCCTTCACCATCAGCGCTGGCATCGCGGGGTTAGCTGGAGCTTTACTTGCCATGATAATTGGCACCGTTTCGCCGAGCGCATTCCCGCTTGCCCTCTCATTTTCCCTGCTGACGGGAGCGGTTCTCTCTGGCATAACCACCCTTGGAGGGGTCATTATTGGAGCAGTGGTTTTGGTAGCGATCCCAGAAATCGCCGATGTGGTGGCTCACCGCCTTGGCAGTTCCGAGAGCGTTACAACAAATCTGCCAGGTTTGATTGTGAGTGGTTTGTTGATTTTAACGGTGCTATTTGTTCCAAATGGCCCGGTTGAACAGCATCGCGCTCGCAAAGCAAAACATGCAGCACAGCACGCAAGCACTAAGTAGTACCAGCAGTAACTCTCGTAATACACCCTCGATGGAAGGAAACACATGAAAGCACTGAACCGTCGCAAGCTGATTACAGCTTCAGCGGTACTGGCCATTGTCGGATTAGCCTCAACAGCTATTCCTGCACAAGCGGCTGAAGTTGGAGTGAGCTCAACGCAGATCAAACTGGGTATGACTCTTCCAATGACAGGTACAGCATCACTTGGTTACAACAAGATTCCAGGTGCAGCAAAGGCATACTTTGATTACCTCAATGCAAATGGTGGAATCAATGGTCGTAAGGTAACCCTCGTTGTTAAGGATGATCGTTACGTCCCAACCGAAGCGGTTGCAAAGACTAATGAATTGATCCTCAAGGATAAGGTCATGGCACTTCTGGCTCCGCTAGGAACGGCCAACGTGAAGGCGGTTGCATCATCTGTTAACCCAGCACGCCGTGGCGTTCCTGTGTTGTTTGTAAACACAGGTTTTAGTGGATTTGCCGATACAAAGAAGTACCCAACTACTTACACAGTTTTGCCTTCATACATCATGGAAGCAAAGATCATGGGTCAGTACATCAAGGAAAATTTTGCTGGTAAGAAGATCGGTCTTCTATACCAGGATGATGATTTCGGAACAGATGCTCTAGCCGGCTTCAAGACAGCTGGAACAAACTTCGCAATCAAGGTTCCATACGCATCGGGCTCACAGAACGCAGCTGCTGCTGCGGGCTGGATCACAAAGTTCAAAGCGGCAGAAGTTGATGTTGTTATCTTGTTCGGCGTATCAAGTGCCACCTCAGCAATGCTCGGAGTAGCAGCTCAGCTCAAGTACGCACCGCAGTGGATGCTTGGCTCAGTCGGTGGAGATGCAACAACAATCAAGGCAACAGGAGTGCCAGCTGGCGTGCTTTACAACGCGATTGGATTCTCCCCAGTTCCTGCAACTACAGATATGAAGGATGAGTACGTAAAGTTCTTCTCAGATATCTACGCTAAGGCAGTACCTGGATCTGCATTTGATCTCAATGTATTGCTCGGAATGAATACAGCATTCATGACAGCTCAGGCCCTCAAGGCAGCTGGTGCAAACCCAACACGTAAGTCACTTCTAGCAGCGATCGATAGCAAGGGTGCAACATTTGCAAACTCTGCATTAGTCCCAGCTGGATATTCAAAGACAAGTCACGTTGGACTTACCGGTTACTGGGTTGGAAAGTACTCACCAACAGGAGATCTATCTCCAATTGGTGGAACTTATGTCACATACACAACCGATTCAGGATCTGCTCCAGTTGTTAAGTCAACCTACAAGCGTCCTGCAATGCCAGCGAAGGGATTACCTAACTAATGAAGAAAGTACGAATTCTCTCGCTTCTTTCAGTTACAGCACTTGTAACAACAGTTCTAGTCACAGCACCAACAGTTGCCAATGCAGCACCTGCGTGTGATGGCAAGAGCCCAATTCAATCATGTGTTGGTGTGACCTCAGATGGCGCACCTTATGCAATGCAGGTTCCAGCAAACTTCAACGGAACTGTTGCTTTGTACTCACACGGATACCGTTACAACGTAGATATCCCTGCAGCAATTCCTTTGATTGGTGGATACAAGATCACCAATACACCAGAGCCAGTTCCTGGTGGAAATGCTGAAGTTGCTAAGTACTTCTTTAGCCAAGGTATTGCAATCGTAGGTTCAGGCTTTGCTCGTCAAGGTTGGAATCCAGATTCAGCGATCAAGACAAATGTTGAGCTAATCGACACATTCAAAAAGCAGTTCCCAAAGACAACCAAGGTTGTTGCATGGGGATCATCTTTGGGTGGCGTAATTACTCAGGGTCTTGCTGAAAAGCATCCAGAGCTAGTTTCTGCTGTTGCACCAATGTGTATGGCAGACAACATCGCACCACAGCTAACAATGGCTGGAGATTTCCTATGGGGAGTAAAGGTTCTCTTTGATCCAACGATCAAGGGTGGAAACTACTCAGCAGGAGCAGCAGGAGTTGCAGAGTCATACGCTGACTTAGGTAAAGTCTTTACAGTCATGGGCAAGTTGCAAGCTGCGCTAGCAACTGGTGCCTGGCCAGATACATCATCTGCAACTGGTAAGGCTTTAGCTGCAGCTGGTGTCCCATCACGAAGCGCATTGTTGCTACTTGGTTTGATGGCAGGACTTCCAACACAATCTGCACACTTTGACTCAATTACCGGTCCAGAAGGTGCGTTGAAGTTGACCTTCCCATTGGCTCTTAGCCCAGCACTTGCAATCCTTGAAAATGGAACAAATGCTGCTGCACTCGCGGTTCTTGCAACACAAGATGTTGAGAATCAGGTTGGCGGAGCTATCTTTGATAACACAAAGACAGATTACGCAGCACGTATTGATGGAGAGCGCGTTATTTATAACGCAGCACTTTCAGGCAATACCGTGATTGATGCTCTGCTAGGAGCGCTTTCACCTGCTAATCCAGGTGCACCACGTGCAACAGCAAATGCGGCTGCAGTGGAAAAGATGAAGGCATTGCACACCAACACAGGAAAGATCAACGTTCCAACAGTTCTAATGGTTGGTATGGCTGATCCAATTACTCCTGCTGGTGCTTCACAGCGCCTCGTTGATTTGTACGCAGAGCAGTATGCAGCTGAGAAGGCTGCAGCAGTTAAGGCATACCAATCAACACGTGATTACAAGAACCCTACAAATAAGCTTTTGATGCTTTGGAACATAACTCCTGAAAAGGGTTATACAAAGTTCAATGAAGCGGGCTCTCCAATCACATCTGTTCCAGCAGCACAAGGAACAAATCACTGTAACTTCACATCAGCACAGCTAGTGCTTGTTGCCAAGTCATTGGTACAAGCATCTAGCACTGGAAAGCTACCTTCAGGTGGAGCGTTGTACACAGCAGTTCGTAAAGCTGGCAGCCTCTCTATCGATAAGGGAATTCGCGCTCCATGGCTGAAGTCATACGGCGATAACTAAGAGATCGCCTTCTGTAAATCGAGGGTAGTAAAAAGCGGGGCCAGAGAAATCTGGCCCCGCTTTTCTTTTCAATTTTTTGTAGATGTTATTGAGCGGTCCAACCACCATCTACAGGAATTGCAGCACCTGTAATGTTGTGCGCCGCACGTGAACATAAAAACACGGCAATTGCACCTATCTCTTCAGGAGTCGACATACGGCGAGATGGTTGCTTTTCAGATAATAAATCGGCTATTCCTTTAGCGCGATCACCATTATGAAGATCTACTTTGGCTTGAATCTGCGGTTCAATCAAAGCGGTTTCTACCCAACCAGGACAAATTGCGTTGATTGTTACTCCGCCAGTCTGACCGCTTCCAACCGCTGCATATTCAAGAGCTGCAACCTTTGTTAGTCCGATAACTCCATGTTTTGCAGATACATATGGAGCCTTTGCAGCAGATGCGACTAATCCATGTACAGATGCGGTGTTTATTACGCGCCCATATCCACGCTCTTTCATGTGGGGGAGAAGCAAACGCATAGTGTCAAAAAATGAGGTCAAGTTGATTGCGATGATGTCATTCCACTTTTCACGCGGCATCTCTTCAATCGTGGCAGTGTGCTGAATTCCTGCGTTATTGCACAAAATATCTACTGGACCTTGTGCTAGAACCTTTGCAATCAGCGCTTCAGTTGCAACAACATCACGAAGATCTGAGACATAACTTTCAACCTTTGCAGCCCCGGCATCCATTACCGCTTTTTCAGCCTTGGCAATAGTTGCTTCATCTGCCAAGCCATGAAGAACGATTGAAGCACCTTCAGCAGCCAAGGCGGTTGCGATTCCCAGTCCAATTCCTTGGAATGAGCCTGTGATCAATGCGCGCTTTCCAGAAAGGGTCATTACTTATCTCCATAAATTATGTGAGCAACCTTTTCAGCACCAGTTGCTTCAAGGAACATGTCATAGTGATTGCAATCAGCCAAAAACTCCAGCTTGAGCATTGGGTAAGCAGGGAGCACCGCCTCTAAAACAGGCATTGGATATAGTCCACCCTCTTCATTTTGCAATCCTCTTTCAGCTTTGATGAACTTTGATTCCTTCTTTAAACCCTTGAGCGAGTTCACAATCAAATTATCACCAAATAGATCTCGAGAATCTTCTTCTACCGCTTGAGGATTAGTTGCTGCCTTCTTTCCACGAAGATCATAATCAACATACTCATCTAAAACAGGGGTCCAACCTTTTATGAATGCTGGTTGAGGTTTCCAGTATTCTCGATACGCCTCTTTGCTTTCAAACTCCATGGCAAGACGGGTCATCGCAGGCCCAAGTACAAAAGGCATAATTTGTTCAACGGTCATTCCAGGTGGCATCGGAAGTGGAACACCGCCATCTGCAAAGACAACTTCTCCAACTTTGCCTGGATACAAACCCACTAATGCTGCAGTCACAAAACCACCCATGGAATGTCCAATTACATCTGGATTTTTCCAAGCAAAGTGATCAATAACCGCCGCCATATCTTCTGCATGTTGCTTCATTCCAAATGGTGCTGGCAAGGAATTTGAATCTCCACGTCCTCGTAGATCTACTGCAAAAGGTGCCTTACCGCGAGCAATAAGAGAATCGGCAAATAATTGGAAAGCGCGGTTGGAAGAGGTAACCCCATGGATCAAAAGAACAGGATCACCTGAGCCACTTCCATATTGAAAAACCGCTAAATCGCCACCGCGGACAGGAACCAGAATGCGTTGTGTTGGTAAAGACATGGTGCAAGTGTGCCTGTGACTCCGCTGAAAACCAACCTAGGAATGGGGGTTGCCACTAAAAAAGTGGATTATCAGAAAACGTAATCAAATTGAAACCTTCAAAACTTCGTAGATTCCCGCTATACCCTCTAGATTTGCGCACAAGATGGTCCGACGATCGCGGACCTTACAACTTGATGAGGAGAACAATTGATGAGCAAGCGCTCACTAACCCGTTTAGGTGTGGCACTACTGTCACTTGCAGTATTAGCACCAAGCATGGCACCAGCTCAGGCTGCTGCAGATATCAAAATTGGAGTTATTACTTCAACATCAGGTCCACTTTCAACTTATGGAATTGCATTCAATGAAGGTCTTGAATGGGGTCTGAAGTACTACACAGGCGGAAAGATGGCTATCAATGGTCAGAAGCTTGTAATTACATCTAAGGATGATGGAGCAGATCCAGCATCGGCAACTGCATCTTTCAAGGAGATGGTTGGTAATGGTACAAAGATCATCACAGGTACCGCATCTTCAGGTGTTGCACTAACACTGGCTCCTCTTGCTCAGCAGAACAAGGTTCTGTACATCTCAGGTCCTGCAAAGAATGACCTAGTTACATCAGCTGCAAACAAGTATGTTTTCCGCTCAGGTAACTCATCAACTCAGGATCTAGCTCCACTTGCAGGCATCAAGCCGATTTCCGGCAAGAAGGTAGTTTTGTTTGTTGAGGACAACGCATTCGGTGCAGGAAATATTGCAGCTGCAAAGGCTCTTATGGGTCCAAAGGGTGCAAAGTTTGAAGAGATCAAGGTTCCAACATCAACTTCAGATTTCACACCATTTGCAAAGAAGGCTGCAGATGCTGCAGGTTCATACATCTTCATCGCATGGTCTAACGCGCTAACAGCAGGTGCAATGCTCACATCTCTCAAGGTGCAGGGTGCATTTGTAAAGCAGCGTCCAATCACAGGACTTGCAGGAGCAGCAACTTACAACATCTACGGAACGCTATTTGAAGGAACAAATGCGATCCTTACAAACAGTTACTTCGCAGGTGCTTCAAAGTCAGCAGCTGCTGGAGATCTAGCAACTTGGTATGCAGCAAACAAGAAGACACAGGATCTATTCACCTCAACAGGTGCAGATGCTGCAAAGATGATTGTTATGGCTCTTACAAAGAACCCTACACAAAACGTTGACACTATGATCAAGAACCTAGAAGGCAAATCATGGGTAGGAGTTAAGGGATTGATGACTATCGATTCAAATACTCACCTATTGATCCAGCCTATGTTCTTGGTATCTCTCAATAAGACAAGTTCAGGATATGTTCCTAACCTTCTTAAGACGATTGCCAGCGTAGGTAAGTAATACAAAACATATAAATTAGAGAGCCCCAGTGTAGAAATGCACTGGGGTTCTTTATATTCTTGGCCGTCGGCAACACCGGGGTTGCACACATAAGGAGTCGAGCTAGTGGATTCAGCATTAAGCGTCAGGGATCTCTCCCTTAATATCGGTGGAGCAAAAATTCTCGATGGGATTACCCTCGAAGTTGCCCACAATGAGACCCTGGGAATCATCGGTCCCAATGGTGCAGGTAAAACCTCCTTTTTTAATTTACTCAGCGGAATACGCAAACCATCTCGAGGGCAGATTTTTGTTGGCAAATCTGATGTAACTGATTTGCCGCCCCATGAGCGAGCACTTTCAGGAATCGCTAGAACATTTCAAACCTCTAGTGTTTTTATCAACTTAACCTGTCTTGAGAATGTTCGTATCGCTGCACAAGCTGCCAATGGTAAATCTATGAATTTAACAAGGAATGCTTATAAGTTTTCAGAGGTTGTTGAACTTGCGCATGAGTGCTTAGCTAAAGTTGGATTATCTGCACGTGCAATGCAACGTGCTGGATCTCTATCCCATGGTGACAAGCGTCGTTTAGAGATTGCAATTGTTCTAGCCTCCAAGTCTGAGATTGTTTTATTGGATGAACCCATGGCGGGCATGAGTGTAGAAAATGTTCCCGAACTTGTTGAGATCATTCGATCACTTGCAACGGTACACAAAAAGACAGTTCTCATTGTTGAGCACCACATGGAAGTCATTTTGGGACTTGCCGATCGCATTGCGGTTCTCAATTACGGCGAACTATTGGTATGCGATACGCCACAAAATGTTATTAATAATCCAGTTGTTCAATCAGCATATATCGGAGAAGCGCTATGAACGCATTGTCGGTCAAAGATCTTCATGTAAAGATCAACGAATCTCATATTTTGCATGGTGTGAGTTTCGAAGTGCCAACCAATAAGGTGACTGCGCTGCTTGGTCGAAATGGTGTCGGGAAGTCCACAACTCTGCGAACCATTATGGGCTTTTATGAGGGTACTGGCTCAGTTGAGCTCAATGGCAAGCAGATTTTAGGAATGCAAACCCACAAGATAGTTCAGTCAGGCGTTGCATTTGTGCCGGAAGATCGCGAGGTCTTTGCGTCGCTAACAGTTAAAGAAAACCTGTCTCTTGCAGCGCGGAGCAAGGACAGCGCTGATGCTTATAAGTTCGTGTATGACTTGTTTCCTGAATTAGATACCCGTGCCGCCCAACAAGCTGGCTCTCTTTCGGGTGGTCAACAACAAATGGTTGCAATCGCTCGAGCATTATTAAATAAGAATGAAATTTTACTAGTCGATGAACCAACTAAAGGCTTAGCCCCCAAATTGGTAACGGAGGTTGCTGAGGCTTTAACAAAGGTGGCAGAGCATTCAACCATGTTGTTAGTAGAGCAAAACCTTGCACTCGTTAAGCGAGTTGCGCAACATGTGATTGTCATGGATCAAGGACGAGTTGTTTATCAGGGTGGCCCAGAAAATCTTAATGATGACTCATGGGTACATCAGATGCTAGGTGTGAGCGGAGGTCATAAGTAAATGGATACATTTATTCTGATTGGCATCACTGGTATCGGATTAGGTGCCTTGTACTTCCTGGTTGCATCAGGTCTTTCTCTCATATATGGACTAATGGGTGTTCTCAACTTCGCTCATGGAAGTTTCTTGAGTGTCGGAGCATTTGTTGGCTATTGGGTTGCTACTCAACTTGGTCCCGATACGAATATGACTGATTTTATTTTAGCGATGATAGTTGGTGGTCTAGCCGCTGGTGGATTCGCCTTATTAATTGAGCAACTTTTGATTACACGTCTTTATGATCGCCATATCGATCAAGCGCTTGTAACTGTAGGTGTTTCATTAGTAGTAGGTGCCGTCCTTGGTGGTTGGTTCGGAAATGACCTGATTATGTTTCCAACACCTTTGTGGTTCTTGACTGCAGTAAATGTCGGTGGAGCAATGATCCCTGCAGATCGAATTGTGTATATCGCCACTGCAGTACTTCTTTTGATAGCTAACTGGGCGCTTCTTAAATTCACTCGAATTGGATTGATAATTAGAGCTGGCGTTGAAAACCGCAATATGGTCAACGCCCTAGGAATCAATGTTCGACGTGCATTCAGCACAGTGTTCTTCCTAGGAGGCTTTGCCGCAGGAGTGGGTGGCGTGTTGGTTTCTGTGTACTCCAACGGTGTTTCACCATTGATCGCTGGTTCTTATTTGATTTATGGATTCATTGTTGTCGTAATCGGTGGCATGGGATCTGTCCCAGGAAGCTTCTTGGCTGCAATGTTGATCGGTGTCATTCGTCAATTTGCAAACTACTACGTTACCGGCCTCGGTGACTTTGTTGTGGTGATCTTGTTAGCTGGAGTCCTTCTGATCCGACCACAAGGTCTACTCGGAAAGGTGCGTGCATGATGTTACGTTGGAAATATTCACGCCCGCTTCTTGGCGCGCTTCTCGTAGTTCTTGCAATCGCTCCCATGTTTACAACTTTGCCACTTGGCGCTCCCGGTCTGCAGCAAACACTTGCAGTTGCATTTATCTGGGGCGCACTAGCCCTTACTTATGACTTGCTCTTTGGATTTACAGGGTTGCTCTCATTTGGACATGCTTTGTACTTTGCTACCGGCGTTTACGTCTCTTGTATTTTGATTAACCATGAGGTGGTTT
>JBEANK010000006.1:0-17095 GCA_041165485.1 Actinomycetota bacterium
TTTATTTCAGCCCTCAAAGAGCTCATTTAAAGGAGATACCCATGAGAACAGCACGCGTCGAAAGAAAGACAAAAGAGTCGCATGTACTCGTTGAGATCAACCTAGATGGCCAGGGCATCATCAATGTCGACACTGGGGTACCTTTCTTTGATCACATGATGTCTCAATTAGGGAAGCACTCAGGTTTTGATCTAACAGTTAAGACAACAGGTGATGTCGATGTTGATTCACACCACACAGTTGAGGATACATCTCTTGCATTTGGACAAGCGCTTCGCGAAGCGTTGGGGGATAAAGCTGGAATTCGTCGCTTTGGTGACTCAATGGTTCCACTTGATGAAGTTCTAGTTCAGGCTGCAGTTGATCTTTCAGGTCGCCCTTACTTAGTCCACCGTCAACCAGAGATAGTTGAACTCATCGGGACTTTTGACACAACTCTCGGAAAGCACATCTGGGAATCTATCGTTGCTGAAGCTCGAATCGCGTTACACATCCGTGTACTTGAGGGTCGCAACGCACATCACGTTTTTGAAGCACAGTTCAAGGCGGTCGCTCGCGCATTGCGTGATGCGGTTTCACTTGATGGCAGAGTTGCCGGAATCCCATCAACAAAAGGTTCTCTTTGATAGCAATTCTTGATTACGGATCTGGAAATCTACGCTCTGCAGAACGTGCATTTGCAACAGCAGGTAAAGAGGTAGTTGTTACCTCTGACCGCACAGTGGCACTTGAAGCAGATGGTTTGGTAGTTCCAGGTGTTGGCGCATTCGCAGCATGTATGAGTGGATTAAATAATGTTAATGGCGCAGCTATTGTGCGAGAGCGTTTAGCAAAGGAACGTCCAACTTTAGGTATCTGTATCGGAATGCAAATTATGTTTAGCTACGGAACTGAGCATTCTGAGATCGCTCCACATGCAGGTGTTGGAGTATGGGATGGAACGGTATCTCAATTAACTGCACCGATTTTGCCTCACATGGGTTGGAACTCCGTTGAAGCTGATTCACATTCAATTTTGTTTAAAGGAATCGAAGCCGAGTCTTTCTACTTTGTGCACTCATACGCTGCAAAAAGCGCGGTTGGAAAAATGCAGGCTTGGAGCAATCATGGTGAAAGATTTTTAGCAGCTGTCGAAGATGGATACATGAGCGCAACTCAGTTTCACCCTGAAAAATCAGGGGAGGCTGGACTAGCTTTGATTAAGAATTGGGTGGGATCCCTGTGAGTTACTTAGAGCTTCTTCCGGCGGTTGATGTTAAAGATGGACGTGCCGTTCGACTTGTTCAAGGAGAACTTGATAAGGAAAGCATTTACGGAGCTCCTCTTGATGTTGCACTTGAGTTTCAAACTGCAGGTGCTGAATGGCTTCACCTAGTAGATCTTGATGCTGCCTTTGGACGTGGCGAAAACTCTGCATTATTGGCCGAAGTTGTTGGAAAGTTAGATATCAAGGTCGAACTCTCAGGCGGAATTCGTGATGATGAATCTCTGCGTCGTGCTCTTGCTACCGGCTGTCGACGTGTGAACCTAGGAACTGCAGCACTTGAAGATCCTGAATGGACCTCTCGAGTAATTGCAGAGCATGGAGATCGCATCGCAGTTGGGTTGGATGTTCGCGGACACACATTGGCAGCACGCGGTTGGACTAAAGAGGGTGGAGATTTATTTGAAACTCTTGAACGATTAGATCGTGATGGATGCGCTCGTTATGTAGTAACGGATGTTGCTAAAGATGGAACCCTTGCCGGTCCTAATATTGAGTTACTCAAATCTGTTTGCGCCGTGACTAGCAAGCCGGTGATTGCAAGCGGAGGAATCTCTTCACTAGATGACATCGCAGCACTTGCAGCGCTTCGTGCTACTGGTGTTGAAGGGGCAATTGTTGGAAAAGCTTTATATGCAGGAAAGTTCACCTTGCAAGAAGCGCTCAAGGTCAGCGGAAAATGACTCTCTCTGTTCGGATCATTCCTTGCCTCGATGTCACTGATGGTCGAGTTGTTAAAGGTGTTAACTTCACCGATCTTGTTGATGCGGGAGATCCTGTTGAGATGGCAGCCTTGTACAACACCGAAGGTGCAGATGAGCTAACTTTTCTAGATATCTCAGCAAGTGTTGCAGGACGCGAAACGACCCTTGAAGTTGTTCGTCGTACCGCTGAACAAGTTTTCATTCCATTAACTGTTGGTGGCGGAATCCGAAGCGTGGAGGATGTTGACCGTTTACTGCGCGCCGGTGCTGACAAGGTTTCAATTAATACATCAGCACTTGCACGCCCACAATTGATCGCTGAAATCGCAGATCGTTTTGGTTCACAGGTTTTAGTTCTTTCGGTAGATGCACGTCGTGCTCGCACCGAATCTGGCTTTGAAGTTACAACTCACGGTGGACGTCAGAGTGCAGGCGTTGATGCACTAGCATGGGTAGAACAAGCATGCGCACTTGGCGTCGGCGAAATCCTGCTTAATTCAATGGATGCAGATGGAACTCGTGCAGGGTATGACATCGGAATGATTACCGCGGTTCGTGCTGTTTCAAAGGTTCCTTTAATTGCTAGTGGTGGCGCAGGTTCACTGGAAGATTTCTCAGCCGCCCTTGATGCTGGAGCCGATGCGCTACTGGCTGCGAGTGTTTTTCACTTCGGAGTTCACCGCATTGGAGATGTGAAGAGCTACCTCGGTAAGCACAAATATCCAGTGCGCGCCGTTTCCGTTCGGTAAGGCAGAATAAGCACATGACAACTTTGGATCCGCAGATAGCTGCACTCCTTAAAGATCCGGATGCCTTAATACCTGCAATTGTGCAAGATTCAACTAGCAAAGAAGTTTTGATGCTGGCTTACATGAACGCACAATCACTTGAACTGACTTTGACAACCGGAAAAGCAACTTACTGGTCCCGCAGTCGAAATGAGCTATGGGTTAAAGGTGCAACCTCAGGTCACTTCCAAGAGGTGCAATCAGTTACTTTAGATTGTGATGGAGATGCATTAATCATGCAGGTTATCCAAATTGGTGTGGCATGCCACACCGGAGATCGCAGCTGTTTTCATACTCCGCTAGAACTGCGTTCGTAAACAATGAATCTAGAAGAGTTTCGAGCCTACGCAAAGGTTTCTAATGTCATTCCTGTATCGCGCAAACTCTTAGCCGACTCCGAAACCCCACTGGGTGTCTACAAGAAATTAGCAAAGAGTGCGGCAAATACATTTCTTCTAGAGTCTGCAGAACATGGCGGAGCATGGTCGCGTTACTCATTTATTGGTGTTCGTAGCGAAGCCACATTAAGTGAAAAGGATGGATTGGCGTATTGGCAGGGGACCGCACCAGCGGGAGCACCTACCGGGATCGATCCATTGGAAGCGTTACGACTGTCTGCCGCACATTTAAAATCTCCCAAGATAGCGGGTTTGCCCCCACTGACAGGTGGATTAGTTGGCTTCATGGGGTATGACGTTGTTCGTCGGTTAGAAAAACTTCCATCATTAACTCATAAAGACATTCCACTTCCTGAGCTCTCTTTTATGCTCACCAGTGATTTAGCGGTGATGGATCACAGCGATGGAACCATCACATTAATTGCCAATGCAATTAATTGGGATGGAAGTGATGATCGAATCGATGAGGCGTATACATCCTGTGTTGAACGTTTAGATCGCATGCAGGCGGATTTAGCAATCTCGCTGCCAGGTGATGCAGCACAAATTCCTGATTTTTCTTTGCCGGAGTACACAGGAAACATCTCGGCAGTTGATTTCAAAATGAATATCGCACAAGTTAAAGAAGAAATCTTGGCAGGCGAGGCCTTTCAAGTAGTTTTGTCACAACGTTTTGCAATGCCATGTTCTGCAGATGCAATTGATGTATATCGAATGCTTCGACTCAATAATCCTTCGCCGTACATGTACCTATTCCGCTTTACCGATGGAATTGAAATCGTTGGTTCCAGCCCTGAAGCGCTAGTAAAGGTTAATCAAGAGGATGTGATGATTCACCCCATCGCCGGAACTCGTAAGCGCTCTGCTAATCCCGAAGAGGATCATCGCTTAGGTGAAGAATTATTAGCCGATCCCAAAGAACGTGCAGAACATTTAATGCTGGTAGATCTTGGAAGGAATGATTTAGGGCGTGTCTGTGCACCTGGATCAGTTGAAGTTGTTGATTTCATGCACATCGAGCGTTACTCACATGTAATGCATATTGTTTCAACGGTAATTGGAAAGCTCTCAAAGAAGTCATCACCAGTTGATGCACTCTTTTCAGTATTCCCAGCGGGCACCTTGTCGGGTGCTCCTAAGCCTCGTGCCATGGAAATCATCGAAGAGCTAGAAACAACAAGACGTGGTGTTTACGGCGGAATCGTTGGTTATATTGATTTCACAGGAAATCTAGATACCTGTATCGCAATTAGAACTGCGTTGCTTCATAACGGAACCGCTTATGTTCAAGCTGGTGCCGGTGTGGTTGCCGATTCAGATCCTGAATCAGAGAATCAAGAGTGTCGTAATAAAGCGGCAGCAGTTTTAACAGCGGTGCATGCAGCTAATCGATTGGCGCAGTCTCAATGAAAGAATTTCTGCCAATTATTATTTCGTTAGTAGTTGTTTTCGCTCTTGTAGTAGTTATTTCAAAGAGGTTTAAACTCTCATCACGCTACGAACGCAAACCGCGCCAACTCAATACATGGAGCGCACTTGACCATGGTATTGATCCAACGGTAGATGAGAAGTTATGAGCGTTCTAGCATCAATCATCGAAGGTGTGCGCGAGGATCTAACTGCCAGACGTCTTCCAATGGCACAGTTACAAGAAGCGCTTGTAACTGCTCCTGCAGTACGTGACTGCTTGCCGAATCTATTGACGGAACGAATCTCTTTAATTGCAGAAGTGAAGAGATCCTCACCTAGCAAAGGTGCCTTGGCAACAATTACAGATCCTGCAGGATTAGCAGCTGCATATGAAGAAGCTGGTGCCCATGTTGTTAGCGTTCTAACTGAGCAGCGCCGATTTGGCGGATCACTTGCTGATTTAGATGAGGTCAGAAAAGCGATAGATCTTCCTATCCTTCGCAAAGATTTCATGATTGATGAGTACCAATTTTATGAGGCACGAGCACATGGCGCAGATGTGGTTCTGTTGATTGTTGCAGCGCTAAGTAAGAATCAACTTGAAGATTACTTTCAATTGGCAACAGAGCTCGGCATGAGATCTTTGATTGAGGTTCATACCCAAGATGAGTTAGAACGAGCTCTCGAGATATCACCAGAGATCATCGGCGTGAACTCTCGCAACCTGAAAACTTTAGATGTCGATGCACAAGCATTTGCTGATCTCATTCCACAGATTCCATCAACAATCGCTCGCGTTGCAGAGTCTGGAATCTCTACACGCCAAGAGGTTGCATTTGCTCAAGAGTGTGGAGCGACCGCAATTTTGGTAGGAGAGGCCCTAGTCCGCTCAGGATCTCCATCGGTTGCGATCGACCAATTGCTCGGTAGGCTTTAACTATGAGCAGCCCAGGACACTTCGGAGACTACGGCGGTCGTTTCGTACCCGAGGCGTTGATTGGAGCTCTCAATGAACTTGAGATCGCGCACAACACCGCGCAAAAGGATCCAGAGTTTTTAGCAGAACTTGCAGAGCTGCACCGCACGTATACCGGTCGCCCCAGCATCATCACCGAAGCAAAGAGATTTTCGGAGCACGCAGGTGGGGCGCGCATCTTTCTTAAGCGCGAAGATCTGAATCACACCGGTTCACACAAGATCAACAATGTTTTAGGGCAAGCACTTCTGACTAAGCGCATGGGCAAAAAGCGAATCATCGCTGAAACAGGTGCAGGACAACATGGTGTTGCATCTGCAACAGCCGCTGCGTTAATGGGTCTTGATTGTGTCGTGTACATGGGAGAAGAGGACACCCGTCGTCAGGCGCTCAACGTTGCACGAATGAAGCTACTGGGTGCGGAGGTTGTTCCTGTGACATCAGGTTCACGCACCCTTAAAGATGCAATCAATGAAGCGATGCGCGATTGGGTTACCAATGTTTCAGATACGCATTACTTATTGGGCACCGTTGCTGGTCCGCACCCATTCCCAACAATGGTTCGTGATTTCCACAAAATAATTGGCGAAGAAGCCCGTGAACAGATGCTTGCACTGACTGGCAGATTGCCCGATGCGATCTTGGCATGTGTGGGTGGCGGCTCTAATGCGATCGGAATCTTTAACGCCTTTATTCCAGATACCGATGTCCGTTTAATTGGATTAGAAGCAGGTGGCGATGGTGTGGAAACCGGTCGTCACGCAGCAACTATTACAGGTGGAACTCCAGGTGTTTTGCATGGAACCCGTTCCTATGTTTTACAAGATGCAAATGGTCAGACAATCGAATCTCATTCAATCTCTGCAGGTTTGGATTACCCAGGTGTGGGACCAGAGCATGCTCACCTTCATGACATCGGACGAGCTGAGTATCGCGCAATAAATGATGATGCAGCGATGTCGGCGTTCTCATTGCTGAGCAGAACTGAAGGAATTATTCCTGCGATTGAAACAGCGCACGCTTTAGCTGGTGCAATTCTTGTTGGGAAAGAGCTTGGACCCACAGCAAACCTATTAATTAATCTTTCTGGTCGCGGAGATAAAGATGTTCAAACCGCTGCCGAATACTTTGGAATTCCGTTGTAATGACTCAACTCGATTCAGTCATGGCAAAGGTTCGTGCGGAAAATCGCGCAGCACTCATTGCATACATTCCAGCGGGTTTTCCATCTCAAGAAGGTTGTGCCAAAGCAATTCAAGCACTTGCAGCAGCAGGTGTTGATGCGATTGAAATCGGTTTTCCTTATAGTGACCCGGTCATGGATGGACCTGTTATTCAAGAGGCTGCAGAGATTTCGCTTAAGGGCGGAACTAATGCATCTGATGTTTTTGCGGCTTTAAAGGTTGCAACCGATACAGGTGTTGCGGCGGTAGTAATGACTTATTGGAATCCCATCGAGCGTTATGGAGTTGATGAGTTTGCTCAATCAATCGCTGACAACGGGGGATCTGGTGTGATCACTCCAGACTTGACTATTGAAGAGTCTGATCGATGGTTAGCAGCAACCAGCAAGACAGGTATCAATCCGATCTATGTTGTTGCACCAAGTACCGGTGATGCACGTCTAGCCGAGGTCACCGCAAAAACCGGTGGCTTTGTGTACGCCGCAAGTTTGATGGGAGTAACGGGAACTCGCACTAGCGTTTCAACCGATGCCAGTAATTTAGTCTCTCGCGTCCGTTCAGTAACCGACCTTCCAATATCTGTAGGACTAGGGGTCTCAACACGGGAGCAAGCTAAATCCCTTGCCGCATATGCCGATGGTGTCATTGTTGGCTCCGCATTTATCAAATTGCTACTTGCTGCAAAAACGGAAGAAGAAGGGTTGGATGCGATTTCGCATTTAGCGAAGGAACTTGCGCTAGGAGTTCGTGAGGGTCGATGAAGAGTTTCCTTGTAAAGAATCAACCATGGTTCACGCTACTTGGTCGTTTATTGCTGGGCGGAGTTTTGCTCGTCGCAGGTGGCTTAAAAGTAACTAAGCCAACTGAATCAGCAAATGCAACAGCTGCATACAAAATTTTGCCGACTGAATTAGCGCACTTAGTTGGATATGCGTTGCCATGGGTTGAGGTTGCAATTGGTTTGCTACTCATCGCCGGCATCATGGTTAAATACTCCGCATTCTTTAGCGGAATCATCATGATTATTTTTGTCGCAGCGATTGCATCGGTGTGGGCTCGTGGCCTCTTAATCGACTGTGGCTGCTTCGGAGGCGGGGGCGAGATCGATCCTTCTCTGAAGTCACAGGTTCATCGTGCCTATTTCACAGAAATCATGCGGGATTTGGGCTTGGCGCTTACCGCGCTTTATCTATACCTTTTCCCCTACGGAAAGCTCAGTTTTGAAAAAGCAGTTCAACCAATCGAGGAGTAATAATGGCAAAGCAAGCGGCAAAGAGCACAGATAACACAACTCGCTGGATCGTTATTGGCATGGTCCTTCTTGTTGTAGTTACCGGAGTTGTCTTCTCACTCTTTAGTCAAAATAGCAAAGAGAGTGCTTCTCTTGCAGGCTTGGATGGCACGACTCTTAAGCCAGCGATTACTTCAACTATCGACACTACAAATGGATCACCAATCACATTTGATAATGGTGCGGTAACGGTTATCGATGTTTGGGAAGATCCTCAGTGCCCGGTATGTAAGTTGTTTGAAGATGCCAATGGGGATTACATCGAATCTCTCATTCGCGAAAAGAAGGCAACAGTTCGATATCACGTTCTTTCCTTCTTAGGAGATGAATCAGTCCGTGCCGCAAATGCATCATTCTGCGCAGCAGATGAGGGACAGTACCTTGATTTCCACCACGCCTTATATGCAGTCCAATCTCCACTTGAGAACTCCGGCTTCTGGAGCAATGAAACCCTGGTCAATATTGGGAAAAAGATTGGCATTACATCCAAAAATTTTGAAGATTGCGTGACTAAGGGTTCAAAGATCGAGGTTGTTAAGGCAAATTACGATTCTATGAGCAAGTATGGAGTTCAAGGAACTCCAACAGTGTTTATCAATGGAAAGAAATGGGAACGCACTCAAAACGAGTTCTCTCTAGAAGAGTTCAAAACAGCGGTTGAGGCTGCTTAAACTTTGAATCGCGCTTTTCCAACTCCAGCACAGTCGTTGCTGGAGCTTGGTCCTTTAACAATTCACTACTACGCACTTTGCATCATCACCGGCATTGCTGTAGCGATTTGGCTAGGCGGAAAGCGCTTCCACTACAAAACTGTCCAAGGCCAATCAATTGTTTCAGAGGTAGCAATTGTTGCTGTGCCATCTGGAATTATCGGTGGGCGTATTTACCATGTGATCTCATCACCAAAGGCTTACTTCGGCGACGGTGGCCAACCAATAGATGCATTTAAAATTTGGGAAGGTGGCTTAGGAATTTGGGGCGCCATATCTATTGGGTTGTTGGGCGCGTTTCTTCGTTATAGATCACTTGCTCGGACAGTTAAACTTCCATCATTCTCCGTTTTCGCAGATGCTTTGGCTCCTGGAATCTTGTTTGCACAAGCTATAGGACGTTTCGGGAATTGGTTTAATGGTGAACTCTTCGGAAAGCCTCTGGACACATGGTGGGCAGTAGAGATTCCGATGAGATATCGCCCAACTGGCTTTACTCAATTTGAATCATTTCATCCAACCTTCTTATACGAAGCAATCTGGTGTTCACTGATTGCGATTTTTATTATTAAGTTTGGAAAAAGATTGAAAGCGGGACAAGGTTTCGCGCTCTATGTCGCAACCTACTGTTTAGGGCGATTTTTTATTGAGCTGATTCGTATCGATGCCGCCAACACAATCGCTGGTTTACGAGTCAATGTCTGGGTCAGCCTGCTGGTGGGAACTGGTGCTGTGCTGTATTTCGCTCGCGCCTCTAAAAAATCGCTGTAATTCTCAGGTAGACTCGCCTCTATGAGTCTGGATGAGGTTTACAAAAGAAATCTAGAACATCGCACTAATCGTGCGGGGTGGTTACGCGCTGCGGTTCTGGGCGCCAATGATGGTCTGGTCTCAACCGCAGCTTTAATGATTGGTGTTGCAGCGGCGGGCAAACAAAATTTCTTAATAACTGCAGGCGTTGCCGGAATCACGGCGGGTGCGATGTCAATGGCTGTTGGCGAGTACATCTCAGTTCGTTCGCAAAATGATGTTGAAGAATCTGATCGCAATATAGAGATCGCACATCTTGCTGCAGATCCTGAGGGTGAGCTTCAAGAACTTCAACAGATTTATATTAATCGCGGATTAACTCCAGCTTTGGCCTTGCAAGTTGCACTTGAAATGCATCGCAAAGATCCGCTCGAAGCCCATCTTCGCGATGAACTTGGTCAGCACCCCAGTACCAAGGCACGTCCGGTGCAAGCAGCCTTTGCATCTGCGATCTCCTTTACCTTGGGTGGATTGATTCCATTTGCTGGTGCATTTGCACCAACCCTTGGCACCAAGGCGTGGAGCATTGTGAGCTTCACTCTTGCGGGATTGGTCATCACTGGAGTCGTGGCAGCCCGCACCGCAGGCTCAAAGCTGCTTGCACCCACGCTTCGGGTTCTCATCGGGGGTTCACTGGGCATGGCTATCACCGCAGGAATTGGAAAGATCGCTGATATCTCAGGCCTCTAACTACCCGTCTTATTGCTACGATTTCGCCCTACACAACCAGCAGTGAGCATTACGGGCCAAGGATGTCCCTTTTCAGGTAAGGACAATTCCGTTGGAGCGCGCCCATGGCACTTGCATCTAATTATCCACAAGCACAGGGACTCTACGATCCTGCCTCAGAACATGATGCTTGTGGCGTTGCAATGGTTGCCACACTCAACAAGGTTGCAACACATCACATTGTTGCTCAAGCACTGACAGCGTTACGCAATATGGAGCATCGCGGTGCATCAGGTGCAGAACCTGATAGCGGTGATGGTGCAGGAATTCTCATTCGAATTCCAGATGCATACTTTCAAGCCGTTGTTGATTTTAAACTTCCTGCCGCAGATGCGTATGCAACCGGTATCGCATTTATCGCCAAGGGCGCAGAGGTGAAGAGCGAAATTGAAAAATTAGCTAATGAAGAGGGTCTTGTTGTCTTAGGGTGGCGTGAAGTCCCCATTAACCCATCATCGCTCGGAAAAACCGCCTTGTCGGTTATGCCAGATTTTCACCAACTATTTATTGCTGGCAAAAATGGCGAGACTGGAATCGCATTAGATCGTTTAGCTTTTTGTCTTCGTAAGCGTGCTGAGCATGGCTTAGATCTGTACTTCCCTTCCTTGTCCTCTCAGACAATTGTGTACAAGGGAATGCTTACAACTGGTCAGCTAGAAGAGTTTTTCCCTGAGCTTTCAGATGAGCGCGTGATTTCACCACTAGCACTGGTTCACTCACGCTTTTCTACAAATACCTTTCCTTCATGGCCACTTGCACACCCATATCGATTTATTGCACACAACGGCGAAATCAATACCGTTAAGGGAAATCGCAATTGGATGCGCGCTCGCGAATCTTTATTACAAAGCGATTTAATCCCAGGAGATCTCAAGCGCTTATTCCCGATTGTTGAAATGTCAGGCTCTGACTCTGCTTCATTTGACGAGGTCCTGGAACTTTTGTACTTAGGTGGACGATCATTGCCGCACGCTGTGCTGATGATGATTCCCGAAGCGTGGGAGAACCATGCAACGATGCCGCAGAACCGTCGTGATTTTTACGCTTTCCATGCATCAATGATGGAGCCTTGGGATGGTCCAGCATGTGTAACTTTCACAGATGGCCATCAGGTAGGCGCAGTACTTGATCGCAATGGTTTACGTCCATCTCGTTACTGGGTTACTAAAGATGGAATGGTTGTACTTGCATCTGAGGTTGGCGTTCTTGATATTCCAGCTGAAAATGTAGAACGCAAGGGTCGATTGCAACCAGGCAAGATGTTCTTAGTTGATATTGAACAAGGTCGCATAATCGAAGATGGCGAAATTAAAGATGGCTTAGCAAACGCCGCTCCCTATGGAGATTGGTTACATGCGGGCATCATCAAGCTGAGTGAACTTCCTGCGCGCGAACACATTGTGTATCCACACTCATCTGTTGTACGTCGTCAACGCGCATTTGGTTACACCGAAGAGGATCTAAGAATCTTGGTAACTCCGATGGCAAAGAGTGGCATGGAACCACTTGGTTCAATGGGAACAGATACTCCTATTGCAGCCCTTTCTGACAAGCCACGATTGATCTTTGATTACTTCTCACAACTATTTGCACAGGTTACTAATCCACCACTGGATGCGATCCGTGAAGAATTAGTGACAAGTCTTGGAACTTCAATGGGACCTGAGCACAACCTGCTCGATCCCGGCCCAAGCAGTTGCCGACAGATTTCGCTTGCTTTCCCCGTAATTGATAATGATGAGCTTGCAAAGATCATTCACGTTAACGCAGATGGAGATCACCCAGGATTAAGCGCTCATGTCGTTCGCGGATTGTTTAGCATCGCTGATGGGGGAGACTCATTACGCGAGCGTCTCAATGAGATCAAAGCAGAAGTTTCGCAGGCGATTAATGATGGTGCGCGCATCATTGTTTTATCAGACCGCGATGGTGATGCAGAGAATGCTCCAATTCCATCATTGCTTCTGACATCTGCAGTTCATCACCATTTGATCCGCGAAAAGAGCCGTACCAAGGTTGGGTTAGTAGTTGAAGCAGGAGATGTTCGCGAGGTTCACCACGTTGCGCTTTTGATTGGTTATGGCGCTGCATGTGTGAATCCATACCTTGCGATGGAGTCAGCAGAAGACCTTGTACTTCAAGGTGTCATCACAGGTATCACACCTGAAAAAGCGGTTAAGAATTTAATCAAGAGCCTTGGTAAGGGCGTTCTTAAAGTGATGTCCAAGATGGGTATCAGCACCATCGCGTCATACACGGGCGCACAGGTATTTGAAGCCATTGGACTCTCTCAAGAGGTTGTCGATGAATACTTTGTGGGAACAACATCCCGTCTTGGTGGAGTTTCACTCGATGTAATCGCACAAGAAACTATCGCCCGTCACCACATCGCGTATCCACCTGGGGGAGAAGTTCCAGGCACAAAGCGTCTTCCAATCGGCGGCGAGTACCAGTGGCGTCGCGAAGGTGAGCCTCACCTATTTGACCCCGAGACTGTATTTACCTTGCAGCACTCAACTCGCAATAAGCGTTATGACATTTTCAAGCGGTACACCGATCGAGTCAATGAACAGAGCACGCGTCTTATGACTTTGCGTGGCTTGTTCCAATTTAAAGATGGAGTAAATCCACCGATTTCAGTTGATGAGGTTGAGCCAATCAGCGCGATCATTAAGCGTTTCTCAACTGGCGCAATGTCTTATGGATCTGTCTCAGCAGAGGTTCACGAAACCCTGGCTATTGCTATGAACCGTATTGGTGGAAAATCCAATACAGGTGAGGGTGGAGAAGAGCCAGAGCGTTTTGTCACGATGGCAAATGGTGATTCAAAGCGTTCTGCAATTAAGCAGGTTGCATCTGGTCGATTTGGCGTAACTAGTAATTACCTGGTTAACAGCGATGACATTCAGATCAAGATTGCACAGGGAGCAAAGCCTGGTGAAGGTGGACAGCTTCCTGGCAACAAGGTGTATCCATGGATTGCCAAGGCACGTTACTCAACACCTGGTGTTGGTTTGATTTCCCCACCTCCACACCACGATATTTATTCAATTGAAGATCTTGCTCAACTAATTCATGATCTAAAGAATGCAAACAAGAATGCACGTGTTCACGTCAAGTTGGTCGCTGAGGTAGGCGTTGGAACGGTGGCTGCAGGTGTTTCAAAGGCACATGCCGATGTTGTCTTGATCTCAGGCCACGATGGTGGAACAGGTGCATCACCGCTGACATCACTCAAGCATGCTGGTGCTCCGTGGGAACTCGGTTTAGCTGAAACACAGCAAACTCTATTGCTCAATGGTTTACGTGATCGCATCGTGGTTCAGGCAGATGGTCAACTAAAGACAGGTCGCGATGTTGTTATTGCAGCACTACTTGGAGCAGAAGAGTATGGCTTTGCAACTGCGCCACTAGTTGTCTCTGGTTGCATCATGATGCGTGTGTGCCACTTGGATACATGCCCAGTTGGCGTTGCTACACAAAACCCAGAACTTCGTAAGAAGTTCAGCGGTAAGCCAGAGTTTGTAGAAACCTTCTTTGAATATATCGCTGAAGAGGTTCGTGAAATCTTGGCCCAACTTGGCTTCCGCACTCTGCAAGAAGCGATTGGTCATGTTGAGTATCTGGATACTCGCAAAGCTGTTGAGCACTGGAAGGCAGCGGGATTAAACCTTGAACCATTATTGGTACGCCCCGATGTCGATAGCGCTTTGCACAACACTATTCAGCAGGATCATGGATTAGCTGCAGCACTTGATAACACCTTGATTGAACTCGCTCAACCCGCACTTACTAAGGGTGAAGCGGTGAAGATCGATCTTCCTGTACGAAACGTTAACCGCACCGTTGGAACGATGTTAGGTGCAGAGGTCACTAGAAAATATGGCGCAGAAGGTTTGCCTGCAGGAACAATTGATGTCACCTTGCATGGATCTGCAGGCCAATCACTGGGTGCGTTTATCCCTCGTGGAGTTGCAATCCGACTATACGGAGACTCCAATGATTATGTTGGTAAGGGAATATCAGGCGGACGAGTAGTTGTTCGTCCTGACGAAAGAGCGACCTTCCCATCACATGAGAATGTAATTGCAGGAAATGTGATCGGCTACGGAGCAACGGCGGGCGAAATCTTTATTCGTGGTGTTGTTGGTGAACGTTTCTGCGTTCGAAACTCAGGTGCATTAGCGATTGTTGAAGGTATCGGCGACCATGGTTGTGAGTACATGACCGGCGGAACCGTGGTCGTTCTAGGTCGAACAGGTCGCAATATTGCAGCCGGTATGTCAGGTGGTCGTGCATATGTTCTCGATTTAGATGCTGCAAATGTCAACGCTGATATGGTCGATGTCCTTGCGGTTCCTGAAGATCAAAAGGATGTTCTAAAGGATCACATCTCAAAGTACTTTGCCGAAACCGGATCTGAGATTGGGCAAACGCTACTTAAGGATTGGGATAAGGGTGTCGCACGAATCTCATTAATCATGCCGCGTGATTACGCACGTGTACTTGCCGCCATGGAGCGTGCTGTCCGTGAAGGTCTACCTGTTGATGCACTAGTGATGGAGGTTGCAGCTAATGGCTGATCCAAAGGGATTTATGACAACGCCACGCGAAACTCCAAAGCGTCGACCAGTGGATGTTCGCATCAAGGATTGGCGCGAAGTGTATGAGCCACAGAGTTTTGAGCATCTCCAAAAGCAAGCTGGACGTTGTATGGATTGCGGTATTCCGTTTTGTCACAATGGTTGCCCTCTCGGAAATCTAATTCCTGAATGGAATGATTTGATGTATCGCGGCGATAAGAATGAGGCCATAGATCGCTTGCATGCAACTAACAACTTTCCAGAGTTCACAGGTCGTCTATGTCCTGCACCATGTGAAACTGCATGTGTCGTCGGCATTAATCGCGATGCAGTTACCATTAAACAAATTGAACTTCGCACAATTGAAGAGGCGTTTGGTGCTGGGACAGTAAAACCAATGGCACCAGATCGCCTTACCGGCAAGACGGTTGCTGTAATTGGATCAGGTCCAGCAGGACTTGCTGCAGCACAACAATTAACTCGCGCAGGTCACACAGTTGCTGTCTATGAACGTGCAGACAAGATCGGTGGCTTGCTTCGTTATGGAATTCCAGAGTTCAAAATGGAAAAGCACATCCTTGATCGCCGCTTGGAACAGATGGAGAAAGAGGGAACTCGTTTCCGTCCAGGTGTAGATGTCGGAACCGAACTAACAGGATCTGATCTACGTAGGAAGTATGACGCAATTGTTCTCGCTGTTGGTTCAACTCAATGGCGTGATCTGCCTATCAAGGGGAGAGAGAACAAGGGCATCTATCAAGCCATGGAGTTTTTGCCATGGGGTAACAAGCAGGCGTTAGGTGAGGTTGAAACCCCACCAATTAATGTGGCAGGAAAACATGTTGTCATTCTTGGCGGTGGTGATACAGGTGCGGATTGCTTAGGAACCTCCATCCGTCAGGGTGCTGCAAGTGTGACTCAACTTGAGATCATGCCTCGTCCAAGTGATGAGCGTCCATCGGGTCAACCATGGCCGACATATCCAATGATTTATCGCGTTTCTAGCGCACATGAAGAAAAGGACAACCGTCTCTTCTCAGTCAGTACTGAAGAGTTCTTAGGTGATGGCAACGGGAATCTACGAGCGATTAAAATTGTGGAGACACAATTTGTTAATGGAAAGTTTGAGCCAGTTGCCGGATCTGAAAAAGAGATTCCTTGTGACTTTGTTTTCATGGCAATGGGCTTTACTGGTCCAGAAAAATCATCATTGATCACGCAGCTAGAGGTGCAGCTTGATGATCGTGGAAATATTAAGCGTGATGAAAACTTCCAAACATCAGAAGAAGGAATCTTTGTTGCAGGTGATGCTGGACGCGGTCAATCATTGATCGTGTGGGCAATCGCTGAAGGGCGAAGTGCAGCAGCAGCAGTTGATAGATATCTCACGGGGCGCACGCAACTTCCTTCACCGATTGCGCCAACTGACCGCCCACTAATGGTTTAAGGTAGATACATGCGTAGAGCCAAGATTGTGTGCACGATGGGTCCAGCGGTTGAATCTCCAGAAAAGGTAAAGGAGTTGATCGAAGCGGGCATGAATATGGCTCGTTTGAACCTCTCCCATGGTGGTTACGATGAACATCAAAACCGCCTCGACCGAGTTCGTGAGGCTGCAAAGGCGGCGGGACAACCGGTAGCGGTTCTTGTCGATCTCCAAGGGCCAAAGATTCGCTTAGCTCGATTTGCACATGGTCCACATGAATTAGAGCGCGGAGATATCTTCACAATTACAACTGATGAGGTTGAAGGTACTAAAGATCGTGCTGGTACCACCTACAAAGGTTTACCTGGAGATTGTAAGCCTGGAGATCGCATTCTGATTGATGATGGCAAGGTAACTGTCGAAGTTGTCGAAGTTAAAGGCAATGATGTTGTCACTAAGGTTATTCAGCCGGGTGCGGTAAGCAACAACAAGGGAATTAATCTTCCTGGTGTTGCAGTGTCAGTGCCAGCGCTCTCTGAAAAAGATAAGGAAGATCTTCGTTGGGGACTTCGAGCTGGAGCTGATTTCATCGCTCCAGTAATAGCAAAGATTGAAAAGCCGCAAGCGGTAGAAAACCTTGAGGAGATCGTCGCTGCCTTTGATGGCATCATGGTTGCTCGTGGTGACTTAGGTGTAGAGCTTCCAATTGAAGAGGTCCCACTAGTTCAAAAGCGTTGCATTGAGTTAGCTCGCGAGGCTGCTAAGCCGGTAATCGTTGCAACTCAGATGCTGGATTCAATGATTACCAACTCATCTCCAACC
>JBEANK010000007.1:0-17033 GCA_041165485.1 Actinomycetota bacterium
AATGGATAACTCGTCACAACGAAAAATTCTGCGGGTCAGCCCTGCATGCGAACTTCCTCAATTAGCGAGGGACATCACAGCAGCTCTCGCAGGTAATGGGCCCACCCTTGGATTTGGTGAGGTCATTTCAGAGTTCGCCACGGCACAAGCGGCGGTAGTAATTGGAACATCTGGAACAACAGGAACACCTAAGGAAATATCTCTCTCATCCAACGCCTTGTTGTCATCTGCTCGTGCATCCAACTCTTTTGTTGGAGCTCAATCTGGCGATACCTGGTCTTTGCTTCTACCGTTAACACATATTGCAGCGGTTAATGTATTTGTACGCGCATTCGAGTTAGGCACTATTCCTGTAGATCTTCGTAATCATGTTGGCGAATATCCACGAGTTGATTTCACGGCAATTGTTCCTACTCAATTATTTCGCGCCTTAAATGGAGATGAACACCTACTTAAACATCTACAGGGTGCAAAGAGTGTTTTAGTCGGAGGCGCTGCACTATCTGCGGGTGTTCGTAATCAAGCAACAGCTGCAGGAATAAAGGTTGTGACAACCTATGGAATGAGCGAAACAGCTGGTGGTTGTGTTTACAACGGCGAAACTCTTGATGGGGTAGAGCTTGAAGTTCGTGGAGGATCGATATTTATCCGTGGCAAGGTGCTGGCACTTAATCTCAATTTGAAAAATGGTTGGTTTGAGACTAGCGACTTGGGAGAATTTGTCGATGACAAACTTGTTGTGATTGGACGATCTGATGATGTGATAATCAGTGGTGGTGAAAATCTTTCTTTAAATATAGTTGAAAGCATCCTGACTGATTTATTCCCAGCTATAGAATGTGCAGCATTTTCCGTTGAAGACCCACAATGGGGACAAAGTTTGCATCTTGCGGTAGTCGGCGAATTCGATCGTGAGAGCATTTCAGCTGCACTTGGCATCCACTTCTTAGAGTCGCTACCATTGTTAGGCATTGGAAAGGTTGATCGCAAAAGATTGGCGCAAGGAATAACTCATGAATAAGTGGATACTCGGCGCTCGTCCCCGCACTCTTCCTGCAGCAATTGCGCCAGTTGTTGTCGCAACCGCTTTGGTAGGAGCTGACTTCAATTGGTTTCGTGCAGCCCTTGCCTTAAAAGTCGCCGTTTGGCTTCAAATTGGCGTGAACTTTGCCAATGATTACAGCGATGGAGTTAAAGGCACGGATACAGATCGAGTGGGCCCTACTCGCTTGGTTGCAAGCGGAATGGCCACCGCTTCAGCGGTTAAGTTTGCTGCCATTGTTTCCTTTGCCATCGCGAGTATCGCTGGTACTTGGCTCGCACTTTTAACATCACCATGGTTAATCCTTATTGGAGTTATCTCAATCGCAGCTGCGTGGGGATACACCGGTGGAAAGAATCCATATGGTTACAAAGGCCTTGGAGAGTTATCTGTATTTCTCTTTTTCGGCGTTGTTGCGACTATGGGTACTTACTACGCACAGACAGAAAAGATCACCGTACTCAGCTTTATTGTTTCAATTCCTATGGGCGCACTCTCTTGCGCAATCCTGGCTATTAACAATTTACGGGACAGGCCCAAAGATGCCTTAGTTGGAAAGTTAACTGTTGCGGTTCGTATTGGAGATCGCAACGCACGATTGATGTATGTAGTGCTCCTGGCACTAGCTCACCTAGCAGCGATTGCCACATTGATTCCAACAGCGTTGCTAACAATCCTTGCACTGCCCATGAGTATTGCGATTTCAAGGCTAGTTTTAAGTGGTATTTCAGGTAAGGATCTTATTCCAGTTCTAGGTAGAACCGGAAAGTTGCAGATGGTTTTTTCTATCTTGTTCGCCATTGGGTTGGGGATACACTAAGGACATGTCAAAGCTCATCCCATTAGTTCTGGTCTTTGGATTAACGATCTACGCACTCATTGATTGTGCACGCACAGATGAGTCGCAGATTAAGAATCTTCCAAAGTGGGGATGGTTATTGCTCATTATTATTTTGGGGCCACAAGCTGCAGCAATCGGACCAATTGCCTATTTAATCGCTGGACGCAATAAGCCCAAAGGTGGAAGAGCGCCAAAGCGCCGCATCCTGCCACCAGATGATGACCCAGATTTCTTGGGGAAACTTTAAAGCCCTGAGTAGGTGTGCTTCCCAGTTCCCCAAATATTTACATAAATGTAGTTAAACAAAAATGTTGAGCCAGCGAAGAGGCATAACCATGCTGCTCGACGACCACGCCACCCAATAGTTACGCGGGCGTGAAGATACGCCGCATATGCAACCCAAGTGATGAACGCCCACGTCTCTTTTGGATCCCAACCCCAATAACGACCCCATGCGCTCTCAGCCCAAATCGCACCTGCGATAACTGAAAATGTCCACAATGGAAATACAAATGCAACAAGTCGATATGACAACTGATCAAGTGACTCTAGATCTGGCAAACGCTTTGCCCATTGTGTTCGTTCGCCTTTGCTCTCCATGCGATCTAAGTACAAGTAAGCAGCGGCAATAACATTGGAAAGCAAGAAAACTCCACCAGAAATAATTGCTGTAGAGACGTGAATGACAAGCCATTCAGATTTAAGCGCGGGAACAAGTGGTGCGCTTGGAACGTAAAGAACTGTAACTGCAGTACCGATTGTTAATAAAACTGATACTGAAACAAGCAATCCCAACCAGCGAAGATCAAATTTACGGAGAGCTAATAAGTAAGCACCTGAAAATGCTAAAGCTCCAGTAATGGAGAACTCATACATATTTCCCCATGGAACTCGTCCAGCAGAAATTCCACGTGCAATAACCCCAGCAAATAGAAGTACGAATCCCAGAATCATCATCGCTGTTGCTACTCGAGCAACCTTTTCAGTGCGCTTGTAATCCAAGGTTGAACTCTTGTCGGTTGGAACCTTTACCGCCCAAGCGGTTTCAATTGCGTGTGCAAGAAAAGAGATTGCATAGACTGCCATAGCTGAGTACACCAAGTAATTTGATGCGTAAGCCCATGAACGTGACATCTACTTCTCTCCCTTTAACATCTTTACAAAACCCTGAATTTCAACTTCGAGCCCAGGAGCTGCATTCTTGGCCAAACCTGCAACTTCAACCTCATCACCAACTCGTATCCAGATGCGTCGTCTGCGAGTAAATAATGAAGCGAGCAATCCAAGGATCGCAACAATACCTCCAAGCAATGCAAGATGCTTTCCGGGATCTGCAACGAAGTTTAGATTTACCCACTGGACGTAACCTTCAAAAGTTATGGATCCACCGTCATAAACATAACTTTCACCAGGCTTTAGCCCCTTTAAACCGATCTGCTTCATATCTGTTGTATCTATTCGATAAACCGATTGAGGAATTCCTGTGTCGAGACCTAAATCACCACTCCATACCGAAAGTAATAACCGTGGGTTAAGGGCTTTAGGAAAAGCACTAACTCCACCATTTGCACCATCACGGACATATGTAGGAAGGAAGGAACCCAAAAAGCCAATTTGTGGATCTGCATCTGGGACTTTGATCGCCCCTATTGATCGAAGATTTGCATCTTGTGGAAGAAATGTCACAGGCCCCTGGAATGCAACATCGCCCTTTGAATCTCTAACCGTCACAACTGGCGCATAGCCATTTGCTTGCAGATACACACGTGTAGTTCCGATAGTCATTGGACTATTAACCTTGATTCTCTTCTTCTCAATTGTGGTTGAACCATCGCGAAGTAAAGAAATATCCAATGTGTAATCCTCAGGAGCGCTCGTTTCAAGGTTGTACTGCGCAACGAACTTATCGACCGTCAACATAAATGCCGGAATATTTGAATCTTTGTAGAGCTTTCCATAATTGAGAGTGTCATAACTTGTGGGTGTATTAACAAATCTCTCACCAACATTAACGATCGCTTCACCGCGCATACCAAAGAGAGAGCTGAAACTGATTCCCAGCAAAATTAATATTAAAGCTAAATGGAAAAAGAGATTTCCGGTTTCACGTGTAAAACCCTTTTCAGCTGAAATTGAACCATCAACTTCTAAAACTCTAAAGTGCTTTGCTTTAAACCACTTGCGAGCAAGCTCTAACTCTTTGCCTTGCGGGCTCCACGACTGGTGATGCTCTAAACGTGAGAGATTTTTTGGTGTCGTGGGAGGTAAAGCGCGAGCAGCTTTGAAATGTTCAAAGGTGCGAGGTAAGACACAGCCGATTAAGGAGATAAAGAGCAGAATGTAAATCGCGCTAAACCAGGGTGAACCGTAAACATCAAATAAGTAGAAGCGATCCATCCACCTAGCTACATCTGGCGAATCTTTAAAGTATTGACCCACTTCAAGCGGGTTTTGAGTCCGCTGCGGAAATAAAGAACCCGGGATTGCTGCTACACCAACCATGAGCAGCAAAATCAACGCTGTGCGCATACTTGTTAACTGTCTCCAGGCGTACCGGAGTAAGCCAACGCTATCGAGTTCAGGGATTTGAGTTTGTTGGCTCATTAGATCACCGGAATAAAGTCAGAGATTAATGTTCGAAGCGAGTTCATGATCTGACTCCAAAAACCCAACACTTGCAATAAACCGATAGTAATTAGAAAAACTCCACCGACCTTAGAAACAATGTCTCCGCGTCGATATATAAAAGAACGTAGCTTTGCCGATTTATCCAATGACAACCCTGAAAGGATGAAGGGCAAACCAAGGCCGAGGCAGTAACCAAATGAGAGAACCGCACCACGGACAGCGCTGGACTCTTGAAAGGCTAGAGTTTGAACAGCGGCAAGTGCTGGACCAATACAAGGTGTCCAACCAATTCCAAAGAGAACACCTAGCATTGGCGCTCCTAGTAATCCCCCAGTTGTGCGCATCTTTGGGCGGATTGTTGGAGAGAAAGGAAAGCGACCGTAGAAAATAAAACCTAGAAAAATTGTTAACACACCAAGGATTCGAGAGATTATTTCCTCATTGGCCGAAAGTTGATTTCCTAAACCGCCAAACAAGGCTCCGTATGAAATAAATACCAAGCTAAAGCCAAGAACAAAAAGTAAAGATCCCAGCAATACCTTTCCACGACTTACTGAAAAACCAGCAGCAAATGAAAGGTATCCCGGAACAAGAGGTAAAACACATGGTGAAAGAAAAGAGATAACACCGGCGATGAAGGCAAATGGAATAGCAGTGACCAGAAAGCCGGAAAATATCTGTTCTACAAAGAAATCTCTCATTCAGCCGACACCTTCTCAATCAATTTCGATAGGGAGGCAACGGTGACAACTCCGGAAATACGTGCAGCTACTCGCCCGGTTTTATCCAAAATAACGGTGGTGGGGATTGCGTTCGCAGGCAATGAGCCTTTAAAACCAATAAGAATCGAGTCATCTATCACTGTTGGATACGGGATTTTGAATCTACGTTCAAAGGCTTCGGCATTTGCCGGATTATCTCTAGTCAAAATTCCAATAAAGGCAACATCGGTGTACTTATTAGCCAATGCAACCAAGGTTGGTGCTTCAGCACGACATGGTGAACACCATGAAGCCCAGACATTAACAACTGCGACTCTATCTTTCTGATAGGTGTAATTGGAACCTGACAAAGTCATTCCGGTAATTGCAGGTGCAATCTTTCGATCCGAAACCTTGATGTAAGTTGTCGAACCATCACCAGAAACAAAGCTTTCTTCAGAACTTGAATTTCCCCCACCGCCACATGCTGTTAATACAAATGCAAGCACAACTAAGGCGGTGAGTTTCTTCATTACTTCTTCTCAGGGAGCAAGTGACGTGCAGGTTCGGAATAAGTGAGTCCAGAAATCATTCCTTCATCATCAAAGTGAATACTTGTCACTGAAGCTAGAGAGCATTCTCGCTTTCGGGGATCATGAAGCATAGATCGGTTTTCAATTGCACTTCTTAAAATCCAAATTGGTAGTTGATGTGATACACAGATTGCATCTTTTCCGTTTGCCGCTTTGTTTGCTGCAAACACCGCTGCAAGCATGCGCGAGATTTGTTCTTCATAAGGCTCGCCCCATGATGGCTTCCACGGATTCCACAAATGTTTCCATGCTGCTGGGTGGCGTAAAACCCCGTCGCCAACACCAAATGGTTTTCCTTCAAAAATATTTGCAGCCTCAATTAATCGTTCATCAGTTGTGATTGAAATGTTGTGTGCGGCTGCAATAGGTGCTGCGGTTTCTTGCGCACGCTGAAGGGGTGATACGTGAAGTGCTCCAAGATCTAAACTTTTTGACCATTCGCCAATCGTTTTTGCCATCTCTTGCCCACGCTCAGACAATCTCCAGCCCGGCTGACGCCCATACAAAATCTTCTCGGGATTGTGTACTTCTCCGTGGCGCACTACATGCACTGTTGAACTCATTGGGAAAGCATAAAGCGTCCCTCAAGGAGTTCTCTCGCTAAGGTAGTGACATGGCACTCACGAGCAAACGGGCTGCCTTCTTTGATGTCGATAACACGCTTATTCGCGGTTCAGTAATTTACTTCTTGGGCCGAGGAATGTATCAGCGTGGATACTTCACTAAGAAGGACATCTCTCGATTTGTTTTGGCGAACCTGAGATTTCGCTTAACCGGTAAAGAAAACAAAGATGAGATTCAAAGATTCCAGGATGCTGCCACAGACTTTATCGGCGGACACAATGTAAAAGATATTGAAGCAATCGCACAAGAAATTTATGATGAATATGTATCGCCCGCAATGTGGCAAGGCACAATTGATATTGCACAAGCTTTAGTTGCCGAGGGCGTCGAAGTGTATTTAGTTACCGCCGCACCAGAAGACATGGCCGTTGTAATTTCAAACCGATTAGGTCTTACAGGTGCGCTTGGTAGCAAAGCTGAAATTAAAGATGGAACATATACAGGTCGCATGAATGGACCTTTATTGCATGGAAAAGAAAAAGCGATCGCCGTAACAGAGTTGGCTGGTGAAAAAGGTTTTGACCTCTCGCAATGCTTAGCTTTTTCCGATAGCAATAATGATTTACCGCTGTTGCAATGTGTCGGACATCCATCAGCAATTAATCCCGATGCGTTATTAAGTTTGCGAGCGATGGCTGAAGGTTGGCCAATTCATGACTTTAGAAAAGCTCGCTTCATCAGCAAAGCTATCTCCCCCATCGTTGTTCGCCTTGCCGCTCTGGGAACCTGGCTAACCCCGCGTAAACGAAGAGGCTGATTAACAAGAAGTTCCAATATGCCAGTAATGTAAGCAAGTTATGGAAATGCGCTCCTTCTCCGACTACCTACGTAGTGTTGATGATGCTGCCTTTCTCAATCTATTCAATGCACGCCCAGATTTGATTACCCCAGTTCCCTCTGACATCGCTTCCCTTGCGGTTCGCGCCTGTTCCGCACCAAGCCTTGCTCGGGCGATTGATTCACTTAACCAATGGCAATTTCAGGTTTTAGAAGCTGCTGCATCGCTTAATGAGCCCTTTGCCGAAAAAGAGGTTATAGCCCTTACAGAAAAAGAGGCTAAAGCTGCACTTTCACACTTAGTAATGATTGGTTTGATTTATCCATCAGATGATGGAATGCGATTGCCTACACAATTACGTGAAGTATTAGGAGCAGAGCCTGCAGGGCTGGGTCCAGCATCAATGGCGAAATTAAAATTATCTGAACTCAAAGATGCACCCGCTGATGCGCAAAAAGTTTTAGAACGATTGATGTGGGGACCTCCACGCGGAAGTGTGGGAGACATAAAAAATCCTGGACCAGGTGTTGCTTGGCTTTTGGAGAAAAAGTTTCTTGTTCCACTTGATCAGCGAACTGTGATTTTGACGCGTGAGGTTGCACTCCAACTACGTGGCGGAAAGGTTCATAAAGAAAGATTTGTCAATGAACCAAAATTATCCGGAAGTAAACGCGATGAACGACAAATAAATCTTGCTGCGATTGCAAATATTTCAACTGTACTTCGCTGGGTTGAAGAATTACTTAACTTTTGGGCCGATGAACCAGCAGATGCATTACGCGCCGGCGGACTAGGGGTAAGAGATCTAAAAGTAATTTCTGCACATTTAGGTGTTGATGAATCATGCACCGCATTTATCGTCGAACTTGCCTACCTGGCATCTCTTGTCAGCATTGATGGCGATGAAAGAATTTTGCCAAGCACAAAGTTTGATATTTGGTTAATGCAGACTCCTGCGGATCGCTGGCAGATGTTAGCTTCTCAATGGTTGATTACATCTCGAGTCAGCGGATTAGTCGGTCGAGTCGAAGCAAAGAATGTTGCTGCACTTGGTCCAGAACTAGACCGTGTAAATGCAGCCCGCGTGCGCGCACTTACTCTTGATCTCTTGCGTGAGAATCCAGGGATCGCCCCAGAGTGGAGTAGTTTTAAAGAACTTCTTTTATGGCGTGCGCCGGTTCGTCGAAACTCATCTCTGCAGGAAGAGTTAGCGGAATGGACCCTGCGTGAGGCTGAATGGCTTGGAATAACTGGGCAGGGTGCTATTTCTAAGTTTGGTCTCGAATTTCTGAATGGCGATGATCTGAATTCAATTAATGAGGAACTTCCCAAGACAGTTGATCACATTTTGATTCAAAGCGATAACACAGCAATTGCGCCTGGACCTTTGGAACACGAGATTTCGCAAGCACTTGCCATGATGGCTGAGATTGAAAGTCGGGGTGGTGCAACTGTGTATCGCTTTACCGAAGCAACTATTCGACGAGCTCTAGATCATGGCAAGACTGGTGATGAAATTAAAACCTTCTTGGCAAAAACTTCAAAGACGCCGATGCCGCAACCTCTTGAGTATTTGATTGCAGATGTAGCAAAGAAGCACGGAAAACTGCGTGTTGGAAATACATCCTCATTTATTCGTTGTGAAGACACCACGTTGATCTCACAAATCATGAATGACAAGAAGTTAGAACTTCTTTCCTTACGCAGAATTGCACCTGAAGTAGTCATCTGTGACATGGATGCAACAGATGCGATGCGTGTTTTACGAGAGGCTGGATACTTACCAGCGGGTGAATCAGCTAATGGAATGATCCTTACCGCTCCTAAATCAAACCGTTCAATGGCAAAACCACGACCGCCACGAATTATTGGTGAGATTGAGACTCCAACGGATGAAGTGATTAGCGCAGCGATTAGAGTTTTACGTACTGGCGAGAAATCCACTCATCGTCAATCAAAGCTGAGACAAGTTGCAAGTGAAGCGCTTGGTCAGCTACCCCGAACGACAGCTAATGAAACAATGGAAATTCTTAATAAATTCATCATTGATGAAAAGACCCTTTCGATTGGCTATGCCGATAACAATGGTGGTGTTACACACCGGATAATTGATCCAATCCGCATTAGCGCTGGAGCCTTAATTGCACGAGATCACGCTACTGGCGAGGTCCAATCCTTCAGAATTCCACGCATCACCGGCGTAGCACCGCTATAGACTTAACCCATGTTGGCAGACCTAGAAGCGTTAGTTAAGTTGGAATCTCCAACTGAAGATCTTCAGTCATGCCGAGATGTCATAGAACTTGCAAATCAAATCGCAACCCGGGTTTTGGGAAAAGCAGCTGACATCCGCGAAGTAAATGGTCGCCCTGTATTTTGGTGGGGATCTCCAACTCCTGATGTTGTAGTTCTCGCTCACTTAGACACCGTTTGGCCTAAGGGTTCATTTGAGCCGTTGTGGCAGGTTGAAGGCACCGCCGCACGTGGTCCAGGAATCTTTGATATGAAAGCTGGATTCATTCAAGCGTTGTATGCAATGAAAGGAATAACCGGAAGCGCAGCGTTGATTGCAACAACTGATGAAGAAACTGGTAGTGCGACAAGCAAAGAGTTCATCAAAGAAATTTCTGCAAAAGCAAAAGCGGTTTTAGTTTTAGAGGCCACTTTGAACGGCAAGGTAAAGACAGGTCGAAAAGGTACAGCGATGTACCAAGTAAAAATTCATGGAAAAGCATCACATGCCGGTCTTGAACCAGAAAAGGGAATCAACGCAACGACAGAGATTGCACATGCAGTTTTAGCGATTGCGTCAATGGAGAATCCAGAACACGGAACCACTGTTGTTCCAACAACTTTGCATGCCGGAAATACAACAAACACTGTTCCTGATTTAGCGGTTTTAGATATAGATATCCGCTCTTATTCAATGGCAGATCTGCAACGAGTCGATAATGCAATCAAAGCTTTGAAGCCTGTGAATCCAGCAACTCGCTATGAAATCACTGGTGGATTCAACCGCCCTCCATTGGAAACTTCATCAACAATGGCTTTATATGAGCGTGCAGAAAAAGTGGCAAAAGAGCTAGGAATGCCACCCCTTGGACATGCATCTGTTGGCGGAGCAAGCGATGGAAACTTTGCCGCCGCTGCAGGCGCGCAGGTACTTGATGGTCTTGGAGCTGTCGGAGATGGCGCTCACGCTGCGCATGAATGGGTAGACATCAGTACTCTTGAAGATCGCAGCAATTTATTACATGCGCTAATAAAGGATTTAATTAATGAGTGATGGTCCACTAATTGTTCAGAGCGATAAGACGCTTCTGCTCGATATTGACCATCCAATGTCAGTTGAGTGTCGACGTGCAATTGCACCTTTTGCTGAGTTAGAACGCTCTCCTGAACATATTCATACATATCGCTTAACACCACTTGGTTTATGGAATGCACGTGCTGCAGGTCATGATGCTGAGCAAGTTATCGATACCTTAATCAAATATTCACGTTACGCGGTTCCTCATTCAATTCTTATAGATGTCGCCGAGACAATGTCCCGTTACGGGCGTCTGCGACTCGAGATGGATCCTGTTCATGGATTGATCTTGGTAACAACAGATACAGCGGTGCTTGAAGAGGTAATTCGCGCCAAGAAGATCGCGCCATTGTTGGGTGCGCGAATTGATGCCGAGACAATTACTGTACTGCCCAGCCAACGTGGACAGATAAAGCAATCACTACTGCGTTTAGGGTGGCCGGCTGAGGATTTTGCAGGGTATGTCGATGGTCAGGCACACGAGATCAACCTGTTGCAAAAGGATTGGAAGATACGCCCATATCAAGAGTTAGCAGCTGAAGGTTTTTGGCATGGTGGATCTGGTGTTGTTGTTCTTCCTTGTGGTGCGGGTAAAACTATTGTTGGTGCAGCGGCGATGGCACATGCCAAAGCAACCACGCTGATTTTGGTGACCAATACAGTGGCTGCACGTCAATGGCGTGATGAGCTTCTAAAGAGAACATCACTCAATGAGGATGAAATTGGTGAGTATTCAGGTGCAAAGAAGGAGATTCGTCCTGTAACTATTGCGACCTATCAAGTAATGACAAAGAAGAAAAATGGCGTCTATGCCCACTTAGATCTCTTTGATTCATATGACTGGGGCTTGATTATTTATGATGAAGTACACCTTCTGCCCGCGCCTATCTTCCGCTTTACCGCCGATATTCAATCTCGTCGTCGCTTAGGACTCACTGCAACCTTGGTACGTGAAGATGGAATGGAGGGTGAGGTTTTCTCACTCATCGGACCTAAGCGTTTTGATGTTCCCTGGAAAGAGATTGAGGCGCAGGGGTATATCGCTCCCGCTGAATGTATTGAAGTTCGAGTAAATCTAACTGAAACTGAACGCTTGGCCTATGCAACCGCAGAGCCAGAAAATCGTTATCGAAACTGTGCAACTACTCGTACGAAGCGGGATGTCGTTGAAGTATTAGTTGAAAAGCATGCAGATGATCAGGTGTTAGTGATTGGCCAATACATCGATCAGCTAGATGAGCTATCTGAGGTTTTGGGTGCTCCACTAATCAAGGGTGAAACACCTGTTAAAGAGCGCGAGATACTCTTTAACAAATTTAGATCTGGTGAGATTAAGTGCCTAGTAGTTTCTAAGGTTGCTAACTTTTCAATTGATTTACCCGATGCAACAATTGCTATTCAGGTATCTGGTGCATTTGGCAGCCGCCAAGAGGAAGCCCAGCGATTAGGGCGAATCCTGCGACCAAAATCAGATGGACGCGGAGCGAAGTTTTACTCGGTAATTTCTCGAGACACGATTGACCAAGATTTCGCACAGAATCGCCAGCGCTTCTTAGCTGAACAAGGGTATTCCTACAAAATTATTGACGCTGACGATGTTTTTCAAGGGAAGATCTAAACCGTTCAGGATCTACCCGCCAATAATCATGGTGAACTCCGTCGATGTGAGTAACTGGAATTTGTTCTCCATACAATCTTTGTAACTCTTCATCACCATCAATCAAGACTTCGTTGATTTCAAAACTCAACTCTTGTTTCAATGACTCTAAAACCTTTAATGCATCTTCACAAAGATGGCAACCAGTTCGGCTATAAATTGTCACGATGGTCATTTATGCGCCCTTTCTGCCTGTTAATTTGCATAGAGAATTGGTATTTCCTACCCCTGACCTTAAACCACGCGCAGAGCCCTGATAGCGTTTGGCCATGATGCGCATCAAGAGAATGGGGCCTTTTGTCCTTGCTGGCGCATTAATTCTTGCGCTGCTAGTCGCTCCTGCCGCACCGGCCTTAACCTTTAAGCAAATACCTGCAACTACCTGGGGACACATTTATGCAGGCACTCAACCATCGTCGACCCAGAGTGCGCCAACAAAAAGTAAAAATCTCGAGATCAAATCTAAGTTTTCCGTCAAGTACAACAACTTTCCCGAGTGGGCAAAAAAAGAAGTTCAAGCATCTATTGATGTGTGGTCAGCAAACTTTAAATCTCCAGTTGTCATATCTGTTGATGCATCATGGGGACGATCTAGTTCATGGGGAGTTTTAGGTAGCGCTCGTCCCGGAAGTTTCTTCTCCGCTTTTTCAGGTGCTCCAGATCCTTCGCTTTGGTATTCATCTGCATTAGCAAATGCATTGGCTGGAAAAGATTTAGATAAAGCTAACCCGGAAATTGTGATTCAAGTGAACTCTGCAGCGCCATGGAATACTCGCGGCGATGGATTGCCAACCAATAATGAGTACGATCTTCAATCTGTATTTCTGCATGAAATTGGACACGGACTCGGATTCTTATCTAATGATTCGTACGATCCTTTTTTTGGTTTAGGAAGTCTTGATCAACCGACTCCATTTGATGCTTACCTACAAACAAGTGATGGTCGTCGTCTCGCTGATCTTCCAACTCCATCAAGGGAGTTAGGAATTGCACTTACCTCCTCATTGGTGTGGTCCGGTGCAAACGCAGTTAAAGCAAATGGTGGGGTCAAGCCAAAGATGTACACACCTGCTCGTTACGAGTCAGGTTCATCTACCTCTCACTTAGATGAGGCTACTTTTTCCTCATCAGGTGTTGATTCAGTAATGACTCCCAGCCTAGATCCAGGTGAGATTTTCAAAGAGCCAGGACCGTTATTACTTGCAATGATGGAGGATCTACGCAGTAAGCCTCCTGCCGGTGTGGCTACAGATTTGCCGCAATCACCACGCAACGCTCAGGCCTTTACCGGTGATTCATCTGTGCTGATCTCTTTTGATCCTCCAACAAATCTACGTACCGCTCAAATCACAGAATACTTAGTAAAAAATGTGAAGACAGGCGCGGAGAAAAAAACTCTTACAAGCCCATTGTTAATCACTGGTTTGAAGAACGGAACTTCATACACATTTAGCGTTGTTGCCAAAAATGCTTTGGGGGTCTCCGATGCCGCTGTAACCAAGTCTGTCGTTCCACAACCGGGTTGGAAGAGCACCATTCTCGATAGCGCAGCTGATGGAAAAACAGTTGCGAGTACAACCTTTAATGGAAAACCTGCTATCGCGTACACGGATACAAAGAGTGGTGACCTGAAGCTTGCAACCTTTGATGGCAAGAGCTGGAAAAAGGTAACGGTTGATGGCGCTGGAGGATCCGGCGGGCGAACAACTGACAATATTTCTGGCGCAATCAGCATGTGCGTTAATGGCAGCGGAGTTAAGCAAACTCTGCATATTTTCTATAGCGATGCGACTGAAAAGGATCTTCGCTACGCAACCTACAATGGAAAAAGCTTCGCTTTTGAAACTGTTGATGGAAATGGTTCCGCGGTCAATAACTATGAGGATCCTTTGCGTGTACGCACATCAAGTGATGTGAGCGTTTCAAATGCTTGCGTTGCTTCAGCTAGCGCTGTTCAAGTCTTTTACCGCGATGAGAGCCAGGGTGTCTTGCTAGGCGCGGTTCGCACAAAAGGTGCTCAATGGAAATACGAATTAGTGGATGGTGATCGTAAAACCGATGGCCGCACTACAGGTGATGTTGGTTTCCATTTGCAAGCGATCTTTGATGGCACTACAACCTATGTTGCATACGACTCGGTAATTTCTATGAACCAAAAGAAGGAAATGACTGCGGGAGCTATTCGCATAGCAACTCGATCTTCAGTTGAACCAACAGCATGGCAGTATCAAACGCTTGATATTTCAACAGATGAAGCGCTGATTTTTGGCTTTGATGTGGCTTTAGCAAAAACAAGTTCAGGAATTTTTGCCACTTGGCTTGCAGCATCTGCTGCCACTGCACCTAAGGCCAATCAGGTTCGTTGGGCTTCATTAGAAAATCCGACAAAGATTTCTAAGATAACAACTGAGAATTTTGGAACACCGGGTCAATTTATGACCACTGATGGAAAAACAATTGTCTTCAACTGCCAAGATAGATTATGTGCTCTCGATACAAGCAAGAAGGATCTTGGCCAATCTGCTATCCGTTTAGTTAGCAGCACCCAAGGCTCTGAACCTACTCAGAGCGCTTGGGTGACTGTAAACAAAGTTAAATACTTGCTTGCCACTGTTAATGGAAAGCTTGCACTGCTTAAACCGTAATTTTTTACTTAGCGTTACGGCGCTGAATGCGAGTCTTCTTGAGAAGCTTCTTGTGCTTCTTCTTCGCCATGCGCTTGCGTCGCTTCTTAATTACGGAACCCATATGTCACGCTCTCATTTCTAAGGTACGCACTGTGTGTGCGGGGGTTTAGGTTACCGCGGAATGAGGGTAAAAATCGAAACAGTTTCTGCGCTTGAAGTGACCACCAAGACCCCTAACTCCTTCGAAACAAGGGCCCCCAGCACTTCCTTCTGCCCTAATGGCCCGCTATCGGCCGCGATGATGGTGCCTTTTGCGTCAAAGGTTAAGAGCAAAGGTGTTGCCGACTTTGGACTCCAATTGAGTTGAGGAGTTGCACCAGTTGAGATGAAGAGCGCATATGTTGATCCAACTGTCATCGCAGGACCTGTAGATGGAAAACGATAAGTCCAAGTGGGTACATAAGTTGAGGAGAACTTTGTAATAGCGGTTTCACTTTTTGTGCCAACAACAACTTCCCCACCTAATAGCAATGTAGATGAGGCGCTATTCCATATTCGCTTTCCTTTTACCGCGGAACTTCGAACAACATTTGTAATCTTCAGAACCTTCGAGATTTTAATTAACACGCCATCTGTAACACCTGCAACCTTTTTACCAGCCAGGGTTTCACTACTAGATCCGGCAACTGTGAAGCTGCCATCACCATGGCGCACCACAGCATCGGCCGTTGTTGATACAGCACCAATTTGCAAAAGCTTTCCAAACACCCCTGCTTTATCGGTATTGACTAAGAAACCTGCACCGCCCTTTTCATTACCAATGATTCCAACGATAGATGCACCGTTGCGATCAACAGAGATTGCGGTAGGAAATAGAACTGAGCTTGTTGGCAGTGTATTGGTAAAAGTGAGCGTGCCTGTCGCGGTTAGTTTCCAGATCGTTACCGCTTGTAAATTACCTATCAACGTAGCTGGTGGAACTATTGCGTTATCTGGATTGACTGGCGTTGCCACAGGTGATGGTGGAATTAAACCTAAAGCCAGTGGTGTGGCACCAGCTATCCAGATATCGCCCGCAGCATCGACAGCTGCAGCGGTTGCTATGGATGTCGCCGATTGGTCTAGGGAAAGGTTCCACAACTCTTTTCCAGTGGTATCAATTGCACGTGCATAAGCTTTACTGGCTTTGCTTCCAAAGATTATTAGTGATTTACCTGAAGCCACTACTCCGCTCACTTCATCGGGTGATCCGACAGTTGTCAGCAACTGCAACGGTTTAACAGAGATTTTCTTTGGAGCGGCTTGTGCAATGGGAGTGAAGAGAAGTGAAGCGATTACAGCAATGGAAAGTAAGCGTTTCACGCTAATTCCTGCGAACGATCGCGGGCAGCTTTCATCGCCTTTGCAACTATTGAATTCAAGTTGTCATTACCAAATGAGGCTAGTGCTGCAGCGGTTGTTCCATTTGGGCTAGTTACATTTTCACGCAAGGTTGTTGCACTCTTACCGGATTCGTCAAGCAACTTTGCAGCGCCCACGATTGTTTGAATCGTTAACGTTGTTGCATCGTGATCCGATAGCCCTAGCTCTTTTGCTCCGGCAACCATTGCTTCAACAAATGCAAAGAAGTAAGCAGGTCCCGAACCGCTCGTTGCAGTTACGGCATCCTGTAGATCTTCACTCACTTCGATGACCTTGCCCGTTGCGCCTAGAAATCCAAGAACAAATTCACGTTGAGCAGCTGTGACTCCTGCACCCATTGATGCCGCCGCCATGCCTTGGGCAACCAAGGTTGGAGTATTTGGCATAACCCGAACAACTGGATTGCCAGTTCCAAGTCCATTACTGATAAATGAGATTGTCTTGCCAGCAGCGAAGGTGATCACAACTGATGTCGGATTGATTGAGCCCTTAATCTCCTCTAGAACTGATGCCATATCTTGAGGCTTAACAACTAACAACACAGCATCCGCATCAGCAACATTTGAGATTAATGGTGCTGAATTAATCAAATACTTCGAAATCAGCTCTTGTGCACGCTCTTCTCGCTTTTCCGAGATAGTGATGCAATTTGGGTTAACACCAGATGAAATCAAAGCGACAATGAGGGCTTCTCCCATTACACCGGCACCAATAACGGCAACCTTTGATTGCTGATTCATGTATGAAGTCTATCCTTTATGCCTGTAGGCTCTGCGACTATGTCAGAAGTTAAAGCAGGATTTGCGCGTG